>JBDSMU010000007.1:0-4615 GCA_039915685.1 Gemmatimonadales bacterium
CGCCCCGGACGGAGTGGTAGTTGACCTCGATGGAGAGCCGCGCGGCCTCTGGGAGTCCCTCTCGCCAGCGGTACGCACGCGTCATCGCCGCGTTCGCCAAAGGCCACCGACTGCTGTTGATGTGCGCGACACCCAGCGAAGCCCACGCCATCGCGAAAGTCGAGTCGAGGGTGGTCGCCTCCTCCAGCAGTTCGATCGCCCGACCGCGATCGTTATTGTCCTCCGCGCGATTCCCTGCCGTATAAGCGCGGAGGGCAGGCAACGACGCGGTGGTCGCCCGCTCCAACGTTGGAGCCGCGGCGACCGAACGCAGCGACTCCCCAATACCGCGCCGCAACTTGCGACCGAGTTCGCCGACGGCCTCGATCAAGCCAGCCGCGTTGGCGGCGGTGGTGCGGACAGTGAGCGCCTCCGCGCCATCGCCGCTCGCGAGTACGCGCGCGGTGAGTTGGAAGCCTTCACCTAGCGGGGCCACGTCGCCGACCACGAACGCCTTCGCCGCCATCCGCTCGGCGAGTTCGCGCACCTTGGCATCGGGCAACGCGGTACCAGGTTCAAGTGTCATTTGCCGCATGCCATCCCACATCTCACGCTGCGAGAGCACCTTGACGATCGGTGACTCCTGCAACTCGATCCGGATGGCGTCGGTTACGGTGGCCGCGAGCGTGCTGTCCGGCGTCCGATTCGCGAACTCCGCCACCATCACGATGTCATCGACTGCGAGCACACTGCTGCCGATCAGGGTGCCGAACCGTCCCTCGGCGCGGAACCAGGCAAAGGCCCCCACAGCCAGCAACACCACCGCGGCCGCGGCGATCAGAGGCCAACGGCGCTGAGACGCTGGGGCCGCATGGCCGCCGGTGTCGCTGAGTCCGTCCAGCGCGGTGACGATCTCGGCAGCGGACTGCCAGCGCGCCGCGGGCTCTTTCTCGAGGCAGCGCATGATGATCGCGGAAAGCGCGGCGGGTACGTCCGTACGACGCGTGTTAAGCGGCTCCGGCGTCTGGGCCAGATGCGCGGCGAGAATCTGCTGTGCGGACGTCCCCGCGAATGGCGGACTCCCGGCCAGCGCTTCATAGGCCATGATGCCGAGGGCGTAGATGTCGGCGCGATGATCGACGTTCGGATCGCCGACCACCTGCTCGGGCGCCATGTACGCCGGCGTGCCGAGCGAAGTGCCGACCTGCGTGAGCGTGAGGTTCCGCACGTCGGCGTCATCACCGGCACCGGTCACAGCCTTCGCGATGCCGAAATCGGTGACGAGCGCATGCTCTCCCGAGCAGAGGACGTTCTCGGGCTTGATGTCGCGATGCACCACGCCGTGGGCGTGTGCGTGCGCGAGGGCATCGGCGACGTCGCGCATCAACCTCGTACCGGCAGGGATCGACAACTGTCTCTCACGCCGCAGCCGAGCGCGGAGAGTCTCGCCATCCTCGTACGGCATCACATAGAACAGCAGGCCGTCGGCCTCACCCGAATCGAACAACGGCAGGATGTGCGGGTGGTGGAGTCCAGCGGCGATCTCGATCTCGCGTCGGAACCGCTCGGCGCCCATCGCGGCTGCCAGATCCGCACGCAGCACCTTCACGGCTACCTGGCGTCGGTGCTTGAGGTCCTGGGCCAGATACACAGTGGCCATGCCGCCGGACCCGACCTCGCGCTCAAACCGATAGCGGTCGCCGAGGGCGGCCGAGAGGCGGTCGAGCACAGCGGTCATCGGGACTCCAGGGTCATGGCAATGCGAGCAGGGTCATCCGGAACCAGCGTGGCAGGCAACCGTTGATGGCGGTAGGTGTGGATTCTAACGACTGCGAGGATGGGGGGCGAGGGCGAGGCGCACGGTCGCCGTGGTGAATCCGCGTCAGGTCCGCGACTTGGCGAAGTCGATGGGGCGGCCGGCCAAGACCGATGCCTTCGACGCGGCCATGCTGGCCCGCTTCGCGCAACGCAGTTGCTAACGGCTAAGTTCAGCTGCGGAGCGGCCCACGTGGACCCGCGCGCAGAATACGCCGGCCGGGCCGCTCCGTCAGCTGCAACACTCGTTAGCTCGCGGGCGGCCCGGGGCGCGCGGTGCCCGCCGGTGGCCCGAACGTCTGCCCGGTGGAGTGATGAGTGAGCAGGCGCCACCGCCCTGCGCGACGCACGTACACCCGCACGTACCGGATCGTGTACTCGCGCCACGAAGAGTCAGTGGCCCAGTCCGGGTCGGCCGGTGAGCGACGCACGTGGAGCCGACCAGTTGTGAGCGCGATGTTTCCGTGCACCTCCACGTCGAGCGAGTCGGTACGACGGGTGGCGAAGCGCGCGCGCCGCACCGACGCGAGCCACTCGTCGCGCGACTCCAGATCACCCGTCGAGTGCTTAAAGCGGAATCCGGCGTCGTAGACGCTGTCGAGGAAGCCGAGCTGGCGAGCGACGACCGCGTCCTCTATGCGCTGCTCGAGCGCAGCAAGTACGACACTATCGCGTCGGGCTCCCGACTGTGCCGTCGCGGAGCGGGCCACCACGCACACCGTCAGTGCTGCAATAAGTGCACGCATATCATCCCTCCAACGGTGCAAGGTGCATCGCAAGCTAACGGCATGCGCTTCTGCGGCGGGGCCGGGTGAGGTCGCCGCATTCCTCAATCAAGATTACAGCGCGGCGGCCGAACCGCTGGGCCTCGCCAGCAGCAAGCGCAGGTTATACCGCCCCCATACCGACCTCGTGCTTTGGCCTGATGCTATGGGGCGCGGGGTGTTTGGTTGGCGCTCAGCACCTCGCGGTAGGACTGCCATCCTTCCGCAGTCTTTCGCACAAGTACGAGAAATGTGAAGGACTCCTTAACCGGTGTTGCCGCGCCCGGAGGCGTAAACGTCAACGTGTCGCTTCCCGACACGTAGACCCACTCTGCGCTGAGCACCTTCATCTCGGTCGGGTGAATTGTCATCGTGGCGCCTGGCGGAAGCGGGGGCCGACGCCGAAAGGCGGCGACGATCGAATCCCGCCCCCGCACCGGTGCGCTCCCAGAGGCGGACACCATCCCGTCCTCCGCCCATGTCGTGGCAATGAGCTCGGCGTCACCGGCCTCGTTCGCGCGCATCACGACGGCACCCAGGCTGTCGATCGCGGCGAGGATGGCAGCAGTGTCCACGGCAATGCTTTCGTTCGATGTTGGCTGAGCCGACGGTTGGCACGCGGTAAGGAATCCGAAGGCAAGTGCGCCTGTGAGGTTAAGTCGCGAAGTGATGTTCATGGACCCTCAACTGGTAAGGAAGACTGCTGCTGCTCAGCGGTATAACGCCCGGCATCACCCGCGGCCCTGCGCCACGTGCTTGAGATGCTGCGTGATGGGGCGCCGGGTGCATGCCGTTGTTAGGCGGCGTGGTGCGCTTCAGCCCTCTATCAGAGCGATTCTCAAGCCACCTACTGCGGCCGGAGCAATCCACATGTGCCCCTCATGCTCACCGCCGAACATTCGCTTCTCGGTCAGAAACTGCCTCGCCCGTGCCGCGGACTGTACGCCCACGATGATGCTCTGTATCCCCTCGGTCTCTGCTTTCACCAAGCGGACTTTCGGGCCGGGGCCGAAGGCGAACACTTCGCCTGCTAGCCGCCCCGGCGGGTTGAAGAGCTTGCCCCACTGCCGCGACGCCTCTTCGGCGGACTTCACCCCGATCACAATCTCCTTAAGCGAGGTCACGCCCAGCGGGCCGCCGCCCCTCGCAGCGAACTCACCACTGGCCCGGCTTCTGCGCCCGGCGACCTCCTCCCTCTGCTTATAGTCGCAGATGAAGATGTATGCGCCCGCAGGCGGGAAGCCTGTCAAATCAATCGTGACCCAACCGACCCGCTCCTGCCCGTCCCAGGTGAACTTGTGCGGGTCGGGCTCGCCGTGCGGGAGGCCCCTCCGCTTGAGTTCGGCGACGGCTGCGTCTGCGTCGCCGACCGGCTCAAAGGCGATGCCTTTGAACTCGGCCCCCGCGGCTCCGGTGCGATCACCCTTCTCGGTGACGAACTCCATGGCGACGTTGCCGAGGGTGAGACCGCCGCTGGCGAAGTCCCCGTAGCTGTTGAAGGGCCACACCACCGACAACTGCAGCTCGTCCCTAAAGAAGTTGTACAGCCTCTCGGAATCATCCGAGACCAGGTAGAAGTGCTCCACCTTCGTCAGCAGGGGTCTACGCTCGGCGCAACTAGGTAAAGACGTCGCCGCCGCAAAGCCCGTCGCTAGGAGCATACCCATAACTCGCGCCACTCTGATCTCCTTTAAAGCGAGTCCGCCTAACGGCTTGCGGTTCTGCTGCGGCGCGCTAACGGCGAAGCGGCTTTTTTGCGCGCGCCGTCGGCAGCAAGCGCTTGTTAGAGAGCGCCTCCACAATTCGGTCCCCTGCCCCGGCGCGCTCTTCCCGAATCAAGTCAACCAGCTCACCCCGCTTCAGCGCGCTGCGCACCCCAGGCACATCCAGCGGGGAATCCGTGGTGATCACCGGTTGCAGCACAAAGGTTGAGCCATCCTGTCGGCGGATCTGGACGCGACCATCGCGGCCCGCTTGGTCAAGCAGGCTCGCGAGACGTTGGCGAGCTTCGGAATAGGTATAGGTCTTCATGAGGTGAACTCCACGAGTTCAAGGCC
>JBDSMU010000040.1:0-2907 GCA_039915685.1 Gemmatimonadales bacterium
AGAAAAGACGGCGCTGTCGGCGTCCCCGGAGACCGAGAGCATGCCCAGCGCACCCTTGTTGAAGGCGCGGAAGATGGCATGATCGACCAGCAGATAGTTCCCCGGTGCCTGGACCTTGAATTCGACAATCGTGGCGCCGCCCGCCGGAATCAGCGTCGTCTGGACGTTCTCGGTCGTCGTCGTGCCGCCCTCAAGGTGCACGCGGTCGAAGATTTCACCGATCACATGGAAGGACGAGATCAGGTTGGGCCCGCCGTTCCCGACGAAGAGCCGGACGGTCTCGCCCACCTTCGCCTTGAGGGCTTTGTCGCCCATGAGCGAGCCGACCGCGCCGTTGAAGAGGACGTAGTCGGGGTTCTCGTTGATCGCTTTCTGCATGTCGAACGCCTGCAAACCAGCCTCGCCGAAGCCGCCCGAGGTATAGAAGTCGCCCTGCATCACGTAATACTCGTGATCGACGGGTGGCAGGCCACCCTTCGGCTCGACCAGAATGAGGCCGTACATCCCGTTGCCGATGTGCATGCCGACCGGGGCGGTCGCGCAGTGGTAGACGTAGAGGCCGGGGTTGAGGGCCGTGAACGAGAAGACCGATGTCCGCCCTGGGTTCGTGAGCGATGACACCGCCCCCCCGCCCGGTCCTGTCACAGCATGAAGGTCGATGTTGTGGGGCATCTTGCTGTCGGAGGCATTGTCGAGGTGGAACTCGACGAGATCGCCCTCGCGGACCCGAATGAATCGACCCGGTACCTGCCCGCCGAAGGTCCAGAAGCGGTAGTCTACTCCGTCGGAGATCGGCATGGTGACCTCCTTGGTCTCCAGGTGCACGATGACCTTCATGGGAGTGGTGCGCGTGATCGGCGCCGGGACCGCCGGAGCATGCGTCAGGATCGCTGTCTCCTCACCAACTGACGGGCCATCCGCGTTCGGGCCGCACCCGCCCAGCAAAAGTATGGCAGACAGGAATGTCAGACCTGGCAGACGGTGATCAGCAAATACATGTGACATGATCAGCTCACTCCTTGGTTGCATCGTGCATCCAGCGCACGCCCTGACGCTCGCGCCCACTCGCCAAGCATCAGAGACAATACACCGATCGCCGCAACCACGGGTCGCAGGCCTATGACTCCGCTCCCCGCAGGTACGAGATCACATCCCGCGCGGAGTATTGCGTACGACCGCTCAGGAAAGTCGCCATACTCGCCAGATCATCGCCACTTGTGATCAATGGCGCCTCTACCACACCCCCGCCGCGCACCTGCGCATGTCCGGCGTCGGCCATCAGCGCGTTGCAGAGACACTTGCGCCCGACCGTGTCCTCGAGCTTGCCGCCCTTCGTCAGGTAGGTATCCACCGGCTCAGCCGGGCAGCGGTAGTCGATCCGCCCATTGTCGCGCCGGAATGCGGTGCGTAGATAACCGAGATCGCAGACTCGATCGCGCGAGGCCATCGCCTCTACTGGCTCGTCCGGCCAGTGCACGACCTTGAACGGGTAGCCGGTGGGCGATGCAAGCGGATCGGTGAACACTGACACGTCCCCCGCAACCGCAGCGGCCACGATCTGGTCACGATATTCTGGTGCCATCCCCGATTCCTCGCAGTAGGCGAACAGCGTTCCCACCTGGATGCCCTGCGCTCCCGCGTCGAGAGCATCGCGCAGCGCGCCCGGCGATCCAGCGCCTCCTGCCACCCAGAACGGAAGCCCAATCTCGCCGAGCTTTGCGAAATCGACAACATCGCGCTCACCATAAAGCGGCTCGCCGACGGTGTTCAACTGCATCGCGCCGCGAGGTGGCGCGTTGTGCCCACCGGCGGTGGGTGCCTCGACCACGAAGCCGTCGACGCGCCCGCTCGACTTCCGGGCGAGCATCGTCGCAAGGGAGTTGCTGGCAACGATCGCCACGAACTTCGGCCTGGTGATTTGAGGTGCGGTGGCACCATTCCAGTGCACCGACGGATCTAGCGTGAGCAGCGGAGCGTCGTCGGGAGCCACTCCCTCGACATCGAGGCGCATGGTGGCGACGCCGTGGGTCGCGAGCGCATCGAGAATCCCGGGAATCTCCTTCGGGATGCCTGCACCCATCAGCACGTACTCGACGCCAGCGAGCATCGCGCCATACAGTATCGCGAGATTCGGGAACTGTACCTTCGTAAGCACGTTGATCCCGACCGCGCCGTCATGACCCTCCTTCGCAAGCCATACCTCCACGAACGCCGCCAACATGGTGATCCGCTCCCGTGCAGGGCTCGCACCCACCCGATACATCGGCAGCATCACATACGGGCGATCTGCGGCCTTCCCACCGTCGATAAAGAACCGGGCCGTGGCCGGGGCGGCGACATCGGGCAGTGGGAACGCCGCCATCGCGCGACGCACATGACCGCCTGAGTCTCCGTCCTGCAGGCGCCGCACCAGCATCGCATCGATGGCAGTGCCCGAAACGACGCCGAGTTCACCTTGACTGGAGACGGCGCGGGCAAGCCGCCAGTTCGAGATGCCGACGCCCATGCCGCCCTGAATGATGATTGGCAACGAGGAATCGCTCATGTCATGACCTCTCTCATGGTGAAGACCGTCCAGCACAGCGCGCGCATCGGATGCGTTCAATCCAGGTCGATCTCGATGGTGCCGACCATGCCGAGTAGCGCATGCGGATCGCACTGGAAGAACAGCTTGGTGTCATCCTTCGCGTTCGGCACCGTGAAGTCGTAGGTCTGTCCGGGCAGCTGCAAGAGGTCGCTGGCCGCGGGCAGGCCGGCCACTCCCTTGTTGCTGTCGGCAACGAAGTTGGCGTTGTGGACGCCTGTGACAAGCGTGAAGCGGAGGACGTCGCCGGGCTTGGCGGTGATGTCCTTCGGCGCGTAGTAACTGCCCTTCTCGTCGGTGATCATCTCGATCACGATCACGTT
>JBDSMU010000053.1:0-5782 GCA_039915685.1 Gemmatimonadales bacterium
GCGAGGAGGTTGGAGAATCGCCCGACAGCCGCAAGGGTGTCGAGGACAAATCGCCCGATCTTGTGCTGCACCTTCGTAAACAGCGAGCTCATCGTCCGTGCCCTTCTACGCTGTCGATCATGCCACCTCTATCTTGGGAGTCCGTGAAACCCTCGCCCGTTCCAACCGCCGCACAGCGCAGGAAGTTCAAGCGCCGGTTGCTCACGTGGTTCCGCCGTCACGGCCGCGACCTGCCGTGGCGCCGCACCCGTGATCCCTACCGCATACTCGTCGCCGAAATCATGCTCCAGCAGACCCAGGTGAGCCGCGTCGAGCGATACTGGCCTCGGTTCCTCGGCGCCTACCCCACCATCCATCATCTCGCCCGGGCAACCCCTGCTCGGGTCCGTGAATCGTGGTCCGGACTCGGCTACTACCGACGGGCCGGCAACCTTCACCAGCTTGCACGCGATGTGGTGACGAACCATGGGGGGGAACTCCCACCTGATGCAGTCACGTTGCGATCCCTTCCCGGCGTGGGAACTTACACCGCCGGGGCCGTCGCGTCTTTCGCCTTCGAGCTGGCGGAACCTGCCATCGACACCAATGTCGCCCGGGTCCTACGGAGGGTGTTTCACCCCGAGATCGTCAAAGGGAGGGCGGGCGAACGCGTCCTGCACGCCACCGCCAAGGCGCTCGTCCCGCGCCGCGGCCGCAACGCGTGGATCACCAATCAGGCATTGATGGAGCTCGGTGCCCTGGTTTGCACCGCTCGGGTGATGCGCTGCGGCGCCTGCCCGGTGCGTTCAACCTGCCAGACCGCTCTGGCGACGCTCCCTGCGCGAGCGTCAACCGCCTCGGTAAAGGGCGCCCGCAACCAGCGCGACCAACCCGAAGATTCCCGCCACCGCACCGGATGCAACTAGGCGCCGACGCGCCCCGTCAAACGCCCCGGCCGTGGCACCGAGGGGCTCGAGGCGGGTGAGCCGCGCTGCCGCCGGCATCGCACCGAGCAGCGTTATCAAGGCCGCGACGAGGCCGCAACCCTGCATCAACCCGAGCCACGCGGCGACCTGACCGGAGAGGCGGCCGTAGAGTCCGAAGGTCAGAAACAGCCCCGACATCACGGTGACAACCGAGCCGGGGCCGAGCAACACGCGATACAGCATCGCCTGCACGTCAACAATCGCTCCCCAGAACGCGCGGTCGAGGGACCGCATCACGACCCCCGATACCATCACCGCCATGCCGCCGCCCAACCACGCGACGAGGCCGACAAAGTGGAGCACGCGCCAGGTCGTCACGCGTCCCTGATCACGTGGGTCTCGTCAAGCGGACGCCGACCCGAAAATCCATCGTCCATTTCATGCCAGTAGGTAACCCCTGCCTCACCGTGCTGCCAACAGAGGTACACCACGCGACCGTCGCGCAACGAGGGGAAATCGACCAGCCCGTCCTCGAACCCCTTGAAGTGGCAGCCGACCTGTTCCAGCTCGTCGAGACACGACTCGATTTCTCCTGCAAGGTGCCCGGCCCGCTCGCGCGCCACCCGCGCCTCATCGGACTCATGCTCCGCCGTGACGCTGTCTTGCTCCACTTCGAACGCGCTGATTGCTTCGCGCCATTGCGTATGCAGTTCCACGATGTCACGAACGATGCGACTGACAAGCGGCAGCGCCGCATTGGCCGATGCGGCCGTGAACATCCGTGATTCACCCGGTCGATTCGAAGCGTCGGTCACGTCATGCTCCTTGCGGTGACACGTATATCTCCAAGCGCCTGCTCCATCGCGGCATATCCCTGCTCGGCCCAGGCCGACGCGCGTTCCATGGCAAAGGTGGCGCCCCGGTCGCTGACTGGTCGCACCCACGTGAGCGGGGGGAGGTTGCCAACCAACTGCCAGCGTTCCCGCAGAAGCTCCGTGGTCCCCGCCATTAACCATCCCTGAGCTGCGTCGGTCGCCTGAATAAGTGGTGGCGGAAGCTGGACGGCAGCCCCCGTCTCGTCAAACCCAGGCCCCACATCGACCGCAATCACCCGGTCACAGGGCACCTTCGCGGCAACCGTGAGCGGGACAACACCTCGCAGTCCACCGTCGTAGTAACGACGCCCAGCAAGAGGGTACGGTGGAAAATATGGTGGAAGCGCGTACGACGCGGCGAGCGCATCGAGCAATGGAGCGTCCCTGCCGCCAGCTCCGAACACCACCTCCGCGCCGCTGTCGGCGTCCACCGCAGTCACGCTGCACGGGGTTTGTAGCGATGCAAACGATCGAGCGCTGAGGAGATTGGCCACGGTGCGGTGGAGAGCTGACGATTGCAAAAGGCCACGATTCCACAGCCCGCGCACCGCGGCGAAGCGCACTGGAACCAGCACGTCATTCCGGCGCACCGAGAGGAATCGCGCAAGGATCTCGTCGGGACTCTCCCCTGCCGCCAGCGCGGCAGCCAACACCGAACCGAGTGACGTGCCGATCCACTGGATCGGCTTGATCCCAGCTTCGGCAAGCGCACGCGCGGCCCCGAGGTGCGCCGCACACTTTGCCCCACCGCCTCCCAGCACAACGACAACGCGTTCGCCCGTCACTTGCCGGTGTGCTCCTGACGGTACCGCTCTGCCTCGGCATACCGATGTCGCTCCTCAGCGGTCTCGGCAACCAGCCGGGGAACCCGTATCGGTCGGCCGTACTCATCGATCGAGACGAAGACGACTCGCGCCGAATGGGTGTTGTGCTTCTCACCTGTACTGGGCTTTTCCGCGTACACTTGGACGGTGATGTCCATCGACGAGTTGCCGACAAAATCAACGGTCGCGAGGCAGGTGACAAGTGATCCCACGGGAATCCGTTCGCGGAAATCCACCCGGTGGATCGACGCCGTGACCGCACGGCCACCGCAATGCCGAATCGCCGCAATCGCCGCCGCCTGATCGACGAGCGCCATGAGGTTGCCGCCAAACAGGTCGCCAAGGATGTTCGACATGTGCGGCATCACCAGCGTGGAGATCTCGCCCCGCGAATAGGACATTGGGCGGTCGGGTGGCAACGGCATTGTCTAGTAGTCCAGGGGTCGGAGGTAGTACTCGCCGATCGCGGTTTGGCTCAACATCGCGACGCTCGGGAGGCTGCGCTTCCAGTGCGTGGAGTCGAGGCGCCCGCGCACGATGCCGAGTTCGGTGGCGTGGAACCCGGCATCGACAATGGCCTCGTCGCGATGGCCGTGAAGCACGAGGTCGAGAATCGCATCGGCGCGCGCGTAGCTGATCCCGAAGTCACCCTCGTCGGTTTGCCCTGCCACGAGGTCGGCCGAAGCGGGCTTGTCAACGATGGCCGCGGGCACGCCGAGGTGCCTGGCAAGCTGCCAGACCTGAGTCTTGAACAGGTCGCCAAGCGGGTTGATCGGTGGTGCATCGTCCGCGTGCCACGTGAAGTACCCCAGCAGTCGCTCGCTCTTGTTTCCGGTCCCCAGCGGCAGCGCACCTGCCGCGGCGCCGGTGTCGAAGAGGGCCAGCATCCGTACCCGGGCCATCACGTTGCCGAGCCTCGACGGCGTGGGCGGCTCGATGCTCGCTGAGGCGTACCCGTCCACCGCGGCCGAGATGTCGATGGTCTGCTCGGTGATGCCAAGCGCACCGGTCACCAGGCGTGCGTGCGCGAGCGAGTTGGGATTGGAGGTGCGATACGGCATCCGCACCGCGATGACGTTTTCCGGACCGAGTGCCTCCGCGGCGAGCCACGCCGACACCGCACTGTCAACACCGCCAGACAGTCCGATGACAACTTTCGAAAACCCCCGACGGCGCTGGACTTCGTCGCGAATGAAGTCGACGAGCCAGCGTCGAGTGAGCGCAGGATCGATGTCGAGGTTCGGTGCCGGCGCTGGCGCACGCAATCCCGGTGGGACGACGCGTTGCGACACGATTGGCGCGCCACGTTCGCGCTGCAGCGACTCGAGCAAGTGGGGCAGCCGTTGCTGCAGGTCGGCCAGGAGGGGAGATGCAGCACGGACGCGGGCAATCTCGGCGAAATCGATGACGTGCTGCGCCACGGCCTCTTCGAACAGCGGCGCACGTGCTATGATGTCGCCACTCGGCGACGCGAGCAGCGAACCTCCCGGGAAAGCCTTGCCGCCCTCGAAACCGACGAGCTGCGCCAGCGCGGCGTAGACTCCGTGTTCTCCAGCAATATCCCGCAGCAATCGCTCCCACCGGGCCAGCGATTGCGGCTGTCCCGGATGCAGCGGATCGGGGGCGATGCCTCGCGCGGGACTCGCCGCCACAACCGCAATGAACTGTGCGCCGTCCAACGCTGCGATCATCGGCGTGATGGAGTGCCACGCATCTTCGCACACGAGCACCGCCGCACGTCCCAGCGGGGTGTCGAACGCTTTCACGTCGGCGCCCGCTTCGACAAATCGTTCCTCGTCGAACACCCCGTAAGTCGGCAGGAATATCTTGCGGTGCACGTGCCGAATCCCGGCATCGGGGCCACCGAGTCCGGTCCAGAGCGCCGAATTGTGGAGGTGGTCGCGCCAGAGTTCGTAAAAGCCGAGGCACACTTCCATCGGCGGTGCACCGGACCGCGCGTGGCAACCCACCAGCTCCTCGTGAAGCGTCGCCGCGCTCACCGCGTGGTCGCGGACCCCGCCTTCGAGGAAATACCCTGTCAGGATCGCCTCGGGGAAGAGCACGACATCGGGCGCCACGGGCGCGGCGGCAAACCCAGCGAAGTATTCCTCGACCCGGGCGAGATTGGCACGCCGGTCGCCCTTACCCGGCCTGAACTGGCACAGCGCCACCGTGATCGCAGTCATGCGGTAATCTACCTTCGCTGGGGTGCTGCATATATTCCCCCCGATCACTTCACGGAGAAGTCGCATGACGATGCACGACGCGCTCAGCGATGCCCCCAATGTCGGGGCGCCACTTCCGTGGCTCGCGACCGCCGGTCAGCCGACCGCCGAGAATCTGGAGGCGGCGCGCGATGCCGGCGCCGAGGTTGTGATAGACCTCAGGGATCCCATGGAACCACGCTCATTTGATGAAGCGGCCAAGGTTCGTGAACTCGGGATGACGTACATCAATGCACCGGTGAACCCCGGTAGCCTCGACGACGCCACGATGGAGGCGGTGCTCACGGCGATCCGTGAGAACGCCGAGCGACAAGTGCTGCTGCATTGCGCCAGCGCGAACCGCGTGGGAGGCGCACTGATACCGTACTTCATCCTCGATCGAGGGATGGACGAGCAGGCCGCAATCGATGCCGCTATGGCCGCCGGATTGCGTAATGCCGGCCTCATGGAATGGGGCGTTGATTACGCGCGCCGTAAGCAGGGCGCAGCCTGACAGACGCTGAGAGATCGAATACGAAAGGCCGGCATCCACGGGATGCCGGCCTTTCACATGCTGGGTGTTTTCCCGATCTAGTTGTTCGGGCGTCTTGACCGCGATGACGGCTCGGGTGCTTGGGACGACGGTTGCGGTTGCGGCGCGGGGCGCTCCTCGCGCGGCTGCGGCTGCGGCTGAGGAGCCGGCCGTAGTCCGCCCTGACGAGGCGTCGCGTGACCGCCCGGTTTACCGTGAGCCACCGCGCGCCGAGCCGACGTCGGAGCCGCAGCGTCCAGTCCGATCAGTGCCGCGTGAAGCACCGCGAGCCGAACCTCCCGCGCGCCGCGAGGCACCGCGGTCAATGCCCACGCCGCAACGCGAAGCGCCACGAGCTGAGCGGCCCGAATCCCGGCCGGCTCCTCAGCCGCAACCGCAACCGCGAGCTGAGCGCCCGGCGTCGCAGCCGCAGCCGACGTCC
>JBDSMU010000072.1:0-4510 GCA_039915685.1 Gemmatimonadales bacterium
CCCGACGCCACGATGCAGGATTGCGGCACGGTGATGAGCGAGCGCCGGATCCGCCACCTGCCCGTCGTCGATGAGGGCGGCGTGGTCGGGCTGGTCACGACGGGTGACCTGCTCGCACACGAGCTGAAGGAAAAGGACGCCGCGATTCAGCAGCTGGAATCGTTTGTGTTCTATGTGAGGCAGTGAGAGGATGCGCCCATACATCCTCCTCGCCCTCGCATTCACCGCTGCATGCGCAGCGCGCACATCGTCCAGCACCTCTTCATCGGTTACCACCCACGGTGAATGGATCAAGTACGCCAACGCCAGCGGTGACAGCGTCCGCGCATACGTGGCGTATCCCGAGCGGAAGGGGAAGGCGCCGGCGATCATCGTGATCCACGAGATCTTCGGCATGACGAGCTGGGAGCCTACCGTGGCGGACGACTACGCCCGAAAAGGATATGTAGCGATCGTGCCAGATTTGCTTTCATCACGTTACGGCATGAGTCCCGTGGCTGACGACAGCGGCCGCAAGCTTGTCGCGACACTCGTGCCCGCTGGTGTGGTGGCTGACCTCGACGCCACCTACCGGTATGTGCGGACGCTGCCCGCCACCAACGCCGACCGGATTGGCGTGATCGGCTTCTGTTGGGGTGGTGGGACGGTGTGGCGCTACGCGTCGGCGAATCCGAACCTCAAGGCCGCCGTCGTCTGCTATGGACCACTCGCCGACACCACGATGCTGAACACAGTGCGAGCACCGGTGCTCGGCGTGTACGGTGAGAACGACGGACGCGTCAACAACGCCCTTCCCGAGATCGCCAGGATGATGTCGGCGTTGAACAAGCCGTTTGTTGCGGACAGCTATCCGGGTACCGGCCACGGATTCCTCAAGCCGGGACGGCGAGGCAGTGGGACAGATGCCGCCGCGGCAGCACAGCGCGACATCGACGCGTTCTTCGCCAAGCACCTCGAGCGCAAGTGAGGCGGTGGACCCGTGCCGCGGCGGCGGTAGTTACCGTCGCTGCATGCAGCTTCACGCCACTCACCAATCGTGTCGATCTGGGGAGTGACGACTTTGTGGTCTTCGTCGGCGAGGGAGTCGACGGCAACACCGACCTCTTCGTGTCGTTGGCAAGCGGTGGTAGCGTGACACAGCTCACCTACACCGGCTCGGTCGAGATGCTGCCGCGCCTGTCAACCGAGGGCGGTGTGCTCGCGTTCATCCGCGCGCGCGATACCACAACCAGTTCGCCGCGCGCGCTCATCATGATGAACCTGCTCAGTGCCAGTGAACGGCGACTCGACCTTCCCGATGACTCTGGGGTACCGACGGCGCTGGGATGGAATGCCGATGAATCGGCGGTGTACCTCAGGATGCCCGCCGGAACGTGGCGCATAGAGACGCCGCCGGCACCGATGCAGATGATCCCGGTGCCGGGTCCGGAGATGCTTGTGGCGGATACGGCCGTCGCAACGTGGCTCGGCGCCGCACGGTTCGCGCAAGCTGTCCCATGCCCTGATGGCGGGGTCTGCGTCACCGGTCCGCGGGGCGACACTACTCAGATCGCGCCGCAAGGCGTGAGCCCGCTCCGCTGGGGCGCCGATTCAATCGCATGGTTTGAGGGGGACAATCTGATCGTGCGCGGGCTGGGGCCCGGTCCTGCTCGGCGCGTCACCTGGCGGCGCGCACCAGCGAATCCTCGGGATGCGAGTTACGCAGCAGCCCTGCGCCCTAATCCGTAACCCCACCCTTCACCCGTTCAACCTCTCAACCTCTCAACCTCTCAACCCTTCAACCCTTCAACCTCTCAACCCTTCAACCTCTCAACCTCTCAACCTCTCAACCCTTCAACCTTTCAACCTCTCAACCTCTCAACCTCTCAACCTCTCAACCTCTCAACCCTTCAGTCCCTGTATCGATTTCTCCCCGCCCGCTTCGCCTTGTACAGGTTCTGGTCGGCAAGCTTCAACAAAGCCTGGTCGTCGGCAGCGCGATCATCCGGGAAGGTGGCCAGCCCGGCCGACGCGGTCACGCTGATGTGCACCCCATCTTCGCCGAACTGGAACTGCTGCACCCGGCGCAGGATGCGATCGACAAAGAGCCGAGCGCCGGTTCCCCCTGTTTCGGGAAGGATGATCAGGAACTCCTCACCCCCGTATCGAGCCAAGAAGTCCATGGTGCGAAGCTCGCGGCGGAGCAGCGCGGCGAGCTGGCGCAGCACCTCGTCGCCGGCAGCATGTCCGTAGGTGTCGTTAATCCGCTTGAAGTCATCGACATCGATCATCACCACGGTCACCACCTGGTCGTAGCGCCTGGCGCGATCGAGTTCCTCGGCCAGTCGCTGGTCCAGCACCCGGCGATTGGCGCACCCGGTGAGCGGATCGGTGTCGGCGAGTTCGCGGAGAGAGGGCTCGCCGGTTCTACCGCGCTCGATGTCGTACGCCTTGTCCAGGGCCGCCACGGACGACTGAATCACCTGCTCGGCGAAACTCAGGTCGATATCGTTCAGTGGAGGGTCTTCGGTCGTGGTGCGCAGGAAGAAGACGCCGCCAATCTCGCCACCGAGGAGGAACGGCACGGCAATCACCGACTGGGTGCGGCCACCGCCCGGGTCGGCGCCCCACGACGAGCGTACCCCCTGGTAGAGCGGATCGACGCCCACATCCGACACCATCACCGTCTCGCCCTGCTCCAGCGCGCGAATGATCTCGGGGTACTTGGCGAGTTCAACCCGCAGATCGCGCAGCGTTGGATTCTCGAATGCGGCCACCACCGTTCCTTCGGTATCACCTGGCGACGCGAGAACGACCGAGCACCGGGCGATCCGGAGGCCGTTGGCCACGCGTCGCACCAGCACCTGGTAGATCTCGGCGGGATCCTTCATACCCGTGACTTCCTTGAGGATCGCCACCATCTCGTTGCGCGACCGCTCGGCGGTACGACTCTTATTGAGTTCGCGTCCAACGCGCAGGTGCGCCTTGATCCGGCCCAGGAGTTCACGCACCCGGTACGGTCGCTGCACCACGTCGGCGGCACCAAGGCCGAAGACATCAAGCAGAGCGGTGTCGAACTCGGGCTCGCTCATCAAGAGGAGCGGCATGTCCTGGTACTGCGGATCGGCACGGACGCGGGTGATGCGGTCGATCGTTCCCGCGTCGGCGTCGGCGATGTCGACGATGAAAAGGTCGTACTCCTCCTGCTCGAGCCGTTCGATGAGCTGAGGCCCGCCCGCCGCCGTGACCACATCGTAGCCGTTCTCCTTGAGCACCCAGGAAAGCGTGCGGGCAAGGGCGGTGTCTTCCGTGGCGAGCAGAAGACGGGGGTTCAAGGGCATCAGGCCACGAGCTCCGCGTAACGCGCTGGGTCCACATTCCCGCCCGAGCAGATCAGGGCGACAGGGCCGGTCGCATCGATGCGGCCGGCGATGAGGGCGGCCAGAGTGACCGCGCCCGAAGGTTCTACTCGCTGCCCGTGGGCACCGAGACATTGCATCGCCGCCCGGATCTCGGGATCGGTGACGCTGACCACCCCGCTGAGTGCGTTCCTGATCAGTGGCCAGGTAAGCTCGCCCACGGAGCGGGTGAGGAGTCCGTCTGCCAGACTCGTGCCGGGCGGGAGGGTGACAGGGTTTCCCGACGCGACGGCCCTGGACAGCTTGGGGATCCCGGCCGGTTCCACGGCAATGATCCGCACGCCCGGGCGAATCAGGCGGACCGACGTGGCGATCCCAGCCAGCAATCCTCCACCTCCAACGGGCACCACGATGGTCTGTACCTCCGGCCAACCCTCCAAGATCTCGATACCGCAGGTTGCCTGACCAGCGATCACGTCCGCGTGCTCGAAGGGCGGCACCAGGGTCATCCCCTCCGCCGCCAGCCGGTCGGCTTCGGCCGTCTGTTCCGGCCCTCGCACCGCCCCGATCAACACCACCTGGGCGCCCATCTCGCGAATCCCATCGATCTTCACCTGCGGGGCGTTCTCGGGCATGACGATCACCGCCCTGACGCCATGCCCCCGTGCGGCAAACGCGATCCCGAGCCCATGATTGCCGCTGGACGACGTCACCACGCCACGCGAGCGGGCCGCTGCGTCGAGGCGCCGGACCGCGGTCCATGCGCCCCGCATCTTGAACGCACCGATCGGCTGCAGATGCTCGGCCTTGATCCGAACCTCAGCGGCGAACGCCGGGATGTCGAGCGGGATCAGCGGGGTAGGTGGCGAAACCTCCGCGAGGCCAGCGTGCGCCTCGCGGAGGTTTTCGAGTGTCAGGTCAAGCATGTTTGCCGCCCGCTATCGCCGCGCGGGAAGTCATGCAGTCGTCTCTGGCGCATCGGTTTCAGCTTCGCCTTCGCCCTCGCCCTCGATCTCGGCGAGCGCGCCCACCTCCTCGTCCTCGTCGTCTTCCTTCTTGACGCGCGCGACATCGGTGATCACGTCATCGGTGTCGAGATTCATAAGCTTGACACCCTGAGTGTTGCGACCGCTTACTCGAATCCCTTCCACAGGGCATCGGATGATGATCCC
>JBDSMU010000073.1:0-4366 GCA_039915685.1 Gemmatimonadales bacterium
CCTGATCGGCACCGGTGACCGACCACTGGGTGCCGGCGGTCATCGGGAGGCGCTCCACCGCGCGCCGGACGTCGGCGGCCGCGCGCGCAGTGCCTCCCCGTTCGACCACGCCCTCGACCACCGTGACCGGACGCTGATTGACCCGCACCACCTCGATCGGTGCGCGTACCTCGCGCGCCGATACCAGTTGTCCTACCGGGACGCCGTTCACCGTCGTAGCGAGCGCGACATCGAGGTTCTCGTTCGAGCTTCCTGCGTACCGCACCTGAATGGGCGTGCGCCGGTCGGTCTCGCGCAGTTCGCTGGCCCGCACCCCGCCCAGCGCGCCGGCGAGTGCGTTGACGACAGTGTTGATCTGGATGTTGCGCTGGGCAATCCGATCGCGCAGCAACGTCACTTCCACCTGTGGTTCGGTGCCGGCAAAGGCGTCGCGCACATCGGCAAGCGTCGGGACCGAATCCATCGCCTCGCGCACTGCAACGGCGTCGTGCGCCGATTGCGAGAGCTTTGGTGCCGAGACCTCCACCCGCACAGTGCGACCCTCGCGACCGATCAACGATCCGAACTCGGATTGACCGGCGAGGTCGATACTGAGCATCCCCTGCGCGAGGTCGGGCACGGATTTCCGGAGCGTATCGGCGAACCGCGATGCATCGGTGCCGTCGGGCACCGGGATCACGAACACTGCGGTGCCTGCGGTCCCGGGCTCTGCGCCCGCGAGCACCTCCTCGTCCGACGCGACACCAATGCGGGTGTAGACCCCCTTGCTGCCCAGCGCTCGCGCTGCTGCCTCGAGCCGTGCGGCCTGACGCTGGGTTTCCTCGATGGCTGTGCCGGGTGGCAGTCGCAATTCGGCGACCGCGGTGCCTTCGTCCACCTGCGGCAGGATCTCGCGCGCCAACTGCATTGCGATCATCACCGTGAGCAGCGTCACCACAACGCCGATGGTGAACACCTGGCGCGGTCGCGCGAGGCACCATGCCATCCCGCGTTCATAGCCCTCGGCGAAGCGATGCCCCCACGCATCGAGTCCGAAACGGTCGGAACGCACTGCCGCAACTTCGCCGGACGGCGTCGCCCGACCGGCGCGCTTCCGGCCCCAGTTGAGCATCACCGGCATCACCGTCAGCGCCATCACCAGCGACGCGGTGAGCGATGTCACCACCGCGAGCGAGAGGTCGCGGAAGAGTGCGGCCGCCAGGCCCTGCACAAAGACGATCGGTCCGAAGACCAGCAGCGTGGTGAGTGTCCCCGCCACCAATGGTCCGGTGACTTCCTCAGCTGCTTCCTGCGCAGCCAGCCCGTGCTCGACACCTTCCTCGCGTTTTCGTCCGGTGGCTTCCGACACCACAATGGCGTTGTCGACCAAGAGGCCCACCGCGAGCGCGAGACCGCCGAGTGACAAGATGTTGATGGTGACGTCGAGCACCTGCAGCAGGGTGAGTGTCACCAACACTGACAGCGGGACGATCAGGCCGATCGCGAGCGACGTGCGCCAGTCGCGCAGGAAGAGGAGAATCAGCAGGATCGACATCACCCCGCCGGCGATGATCTCCTGCGAGAGGTTCGAGAGCGCGTCGCGGACGAACTTTGCCTGCGCCGCCACCAGCCGAATCTCGACATCGGGAAACTCAGTGCGGAGTGCCTCGATCTGTTCTTCGAGGAGGCGCGTGACCTTGACGGTATTCGAACCCGCATCCTTGTAGACCACCAGCCCCACCGCCGCGGTGCCGTCGAGACGCACCACCGTGCGCGGATCGGCCGACGCTGAAATCACCGTCGCGATGTCACCCAGGAACACATGCTTGCTCGCCGGTCCGACCGGTATGTCCCGCATCTCGGCGGGATCACGCAGCTCCGTGAGCGTGCGCACCGAGAAGCGGAACTGTCCGCGCCGGATCGTGCCGCCGCGTGCTGCCGCGTTGGCCGAGGAGATCGCCGTGGCCACATCGTCGGGAGTGAGGCCGAGTGAGCGCGCTCGATCGGGATCGACGTCGACTCGGATCTCGTCGTCGGGGTCGCCCACCACCGCCACGCTCGCAACACCCTGGATCTGCTCCAACCGTCGCGCGTGCACGTCGAGCGCTGTGCGCGAGATCGCGCGCAGGTCGCCCGGCCCAGTGAGGCCGAGCACCGCGATCGGCCGCTCACCGGGGTCGGAAGTGAGGAGCGTCGGGCGTTCCGCTCCCTGCGGCAACGATGCGCGGGCGTTGTCGAGTCGTTCGCGCACCTGGAGCACCGTCTTCGCCATGTCGGTGCCCCACTGAAAGCGGAGCGTGGTGTTGCCTTCGCCGGTGCGCGACACCGATCGCGCCTCGACCAGCCCCGGTGTGGCGCCGACCGATTGCTCGATCGGCTCGGCCACGAGGCGCGACACTTCCTCCGCGCCAGCGTTGGGGTAGATGGTTCGGATGGTGAGGACGGGGAGCGTGACGTCGGGGAGCAGCGTCACCGGCATGCGGCCAAGTGATACGGCGCCGAGGAGGACGAGTGCGAGGGTGGCCGCGAAGGTTGCGACCGGGCGGCGCAGTGCCGATGAGCTCAGCGACACGGCGGCGTCAGTTGGGGTCTGCTTCGCGCTTCGCCGTCAGGCGCACCGGCGCCAGATGCGAAAGCGTTCGGTGACCCTCGGTGAGCACGATCATGCCCGGCTTGAGCGGGATCTCGCCGGTCGCACTGTCGGGCAGTATCTCCGTCTCACGCCCGTTGCTTCGCCCTTGCTGGATGTACACCCACTCGGCGTGATCATCGACAACGGTGAATACGAGCGGCCGACCTTCGCGCTCGACCACCGCACTCGTCGGGACGATGATCCGGTTGGGGAGCCGCGCTGCCTCGAGGCGGGCACTCGCGTACATCCCCGGGCGCAGCGTGCCGTCGCCGCGAACCCGGATGATCACGCGGCCCGCGCGCGTAGTGCTGTCGACCATCGGGAGGATCGCAGCAATTCGACCGTGCACCGGCTTGTCGGGCGCTGCAGGAACGGTGATGAACGCCTCGCCGCCAACGCGCAAAAGAGGCAAGTCGTGCTCCAGCACGTCTGCTTCAACGCGGAGGTTGGCGAGATCGACCACGACCGCGACTTCCTGTCCGGCACTGATCCGTTCACCGACCGATGTGCCGACGCGCTCGATGATCCCGTCGAACGGGGCGGTGATCACGGCCCGTTCGCGTTCAAGTTTGGCGCGGGCGAGTCGGACCTTTGCACCCTCGAGTCCCGACCGTGAGATCGCGTAATCGCGCCGAGCCTGTGTCGGAGCCTTGCCAGTCGCAATCGAGTCGGGTCCGATCTCCACCATGTAGCTCACTTCGGCGGCCCTCACTGCTGCCTGCGCTTCGTCGACGGCGAGATCGAACGGCCGGGGGTCGAATCGCATCAGCGGTTGACCGCGGCGGACCCGGTCGCCGGCGCGGGCCAGCATTTGCTGCACCGTGCCGGAAGCTTCTGCCTTGAGGGACGCCGATGCATCGGTGCGGAGTTGGCCCTGCGCGGTCACGGTGAGGACAAGGTCGCCCTTCCGCACCTCTTCACCCACCACCGGAAGGGCGAGCGTCGACTTGCCGGCGAGCGTGTCGGCGGCAAGGGAGTCGGGATTGGCGGCGTCGGATGCATCGGACTTGTTGCAGGCCGAAGCGAGCGCGATGCAGGCGGCGATGGCTAGCGAACGGCGATGGCGCATGAACACCCTCGGGTGTGTCGGACAGGACCCAGCGGCCCGGGTAGGCGGGTTGGTGATGCGTGGGCCTGGCAGATCGACGCGAAGCGCTGCGGTAGGGGTGCGCAACGGGACCTCGGCGAGAGGGATGGCGGCGGCTGCGCGGCCGCACCGCCCTGAACTCCCGGGCGAGCCCGGCAGCCGCCGTTACATGCCGGTGCGGCTCCAAACAAGATCGGTCGCGGTGCGCGGTAGGGCAATGCCCCGACACTGCAGAGGGGTGGCATCAAGCTTCACCGTGAGGGCGGACCAACCCGGTTACGGAATACCGGTGGAGATCAACCTTGGCGCTTGCGGACCGGTTGACTCAGCCTGCTTTCCTTCGAAACATGTCAACCAATGACGCGGCTGATCCCTGCGATTCGGAGGCAAGCCGAATCTTGGCGTGTACGAACCAAGGGTCTCCAGCGTAATCCGACCGAGGACGCTCAAGCGCTTGGGCACGCCGCCCGAACGATCAACCCCATGGGGTACTGCGTAGGAGACGCGCTCGCCCTTGATACCGGATCCCGATGGCTTCATGGGTTACGAGTTCGACTGCGAAGGGCGGCGCCGGCGCCTGTCGATGTCGACGTTCTCGATGCCCGACAAGCACCAGTTCTTGGCGATGGACCACCACCAGCCCGACAGCCACTATCGCCTCGCGAGGC
>JBDSMU010000078.1:0-12514 GCA_039915685.1 Gemmatimonadales bacterium
CGCGACGACCTCGCGATGGCGCTGCTGCGCGCATTCGGCTGGCCGTTCAAGGGGGAAACCCCCGACGCACTCCGCGTAGCCTGACCATGACGCGCCACCATGAGACACTCATCCGGTCGTCGCACGCCCTGCGCGCGAGTACGCCGAGTGAAGGGGACCTGAACGCATGAGTATGACTGATCCGGTCGCGGACATGCTGACCCGCATCCGCAACGCCTGTTCGGCTGGGCACAAGCGGGTGGACATGCCCGCCTCCAAGCTCAAGGTCGAGTTGGCGCGCCTGCTACGCGACAATCACTACGTCGCGGATTTCAAGATGCTCGAGGACGGCCCGGCGGGAACGCTTCGCCTCTACCTCAAGTATCACAATGAGCTGCCCGTGATTCGTGAGCTGCAGCGCGTCTCGTCGCCCGGTCTCCGGCGCTACGTGAAGTGCCGCGATCTGCCGCGCGTCAAGAACGGCCTCGGCATCGCGATCGTCTCCACCCCGAAAGGGCTGATGACCGATCGCGAGGCGCGTAGCGCCAACCTAGGCGGCGAGCTCCTCGCCGTTGTCTGGTAGGAGGCCGCCATGTCACGTATCGGCAGGAGGCCTGTCGAGCTGCCCAAGGGCGTCGACATCGTCATCAAGGGTTCGCACATTACGGTCAAGGGTCCGAAGGGGACGCTGGAGCGCACGCTCCCGGCCGACATCGTTGTTGCCCTCGAGGACAACACCGTCGTGGTCACCCGGCCGTCCGATGAGCAGCGTCACCGTGCGCTGCACGGGCTCACCCGCACGCTGGTGGCCAACATGGTTGACGGCGTCGCCAACGGCTTCACAAAGACCCTCGAGCTTCAGGGTGTCGGCTACAAGGCCGAACCCAAGCCGTTCGGGGTCAACCTGGTCGTGGGACTGTCCCATCAGGTGCCGTTCAAGGCCCCCGACGGGATCAAGCTGATCGTCGAGACACCGACACAGCTCAAGGTTGAGGGAATCGATAAGGAACTCGTTGGCCAGGTTGCCGCCGAGATCCGCAACGTCCGCCCGCCCGAGCCCTACAAGGGCAAGGGAATCCGCTACAAGGGTGAACAGGTCCGCCGCAAGGCCGGCAAGACGGGAGCGAAGTAATGCGTCCGATGCATGCACCGAAGAATCGAGAGCAACGCCGGTACCGCCGGCACCTGCGGGTCCGCCAGACGGTCCACGGAACTGGCGAGCGTCCGCGCTTGGTGGTCTTCCGCTCGCTCAAGCACATCTACGCCCAGCTCGTCGACGACAGTCGCGGGGTGGCCATACTCGGCGTTGCCGACGGCAGCCAGGGCATCACTGTCGATGGTACTGGCAAGGTTGGACGGGCTGAGGCGGTCGGGAAGCTGATCGCCGAGAAGGCGAAGGCCGCAGGCATTACAAAAGTTGTATTCGACCGAGCGGGTTACCAGTATCACGGCCGCGTCAAGGCCGTTGCCGACGGGGCCCGACAGGGCGGATTGGAGTTCTGATGAGCGACGAAAACAAGGCAGCAGAAGAGGCACCGACCGACGCGGCAACCACGCCGGAACCGACTGCCGAGGTCGTGACCCCGACCGAAGCGCCGATCGAGGCGTCGCCTGAGGCGGCAGCCGAGCCAGTGGCCACCGAACCAGTGGCTGCTGACGCTCCCGAGTCCGCAGCGACCGTCGAGGCTCCTCCCGTTGAGGCACCGCCGGCCGATGCACCGCCAGAGGCAGCGCCTGTGCCATCTGCGCCCGCTGCACCGCAGCGCGGCAGCCACAGCTCCGTGATCGCTGGCGCTCCGATGGCTCAGGATCGCGGACGCGGACAGGGTGGTCGTGGTCAGGGTGGTCGTGGCGGCGGCGGTGGTGGTGGTGGTGGTCGAGGACAGGGCGGCGGTGGCGGTGGCGGTGGCGGACGTGGCCGTGGTGGGCCGGGCGGCGGACGCAATGATCGCGACCAGGGCGAGAAGGAATTCGTCGAGAATGTGATCGCGATCAACCGTGTCGCGAAAGTCGTGAAAGGCGGACGACGCTTCTCCTTCAACGCACTCGTGGCGGTGGGCGATGGCAAGGGTCGGGTCGGGATGGCCACGGGCAAGGCGAACGAGGTTTCGGAGGCAGTGCGCAAGGCGGTCGAGGCCGCGAAGCGCGCGATGTTCGACGTGCCGCGCACCGGCACCACGATCCCGCACGAGATCCTGGGTGAGCACGGCGCGGGCCGGGTGTTGCTGAAGCCCGCGGCGAGCGGTACCGGCGTCATTGCCGGTGGGCCGGTGCGCTCGGTACTCGAGTGCGCAGGAATCACCGACATCCTGACGAAGAGCCTTGGCTCGAACAATCCGCACAACATGGTGCGCGCCACGATTGCCGGCCTGCAAGAGTTGGTGTCGGTCATGCAGGTGGCTCGCGAGCGTGGCATCGAAGTCGACCGGGTCGGATATCGCGCCCGTCAGGAGGCCTGAAGACATGGGACGCAATCCAGTAGTGGGGCGCCAAGGCCCGAAGCATCATGCAGCGGTGATCCCGTCCGAGGATGACGCGAAGCGCCTTCGCGTGAAGCAGATCCGTTCAGGCATCGGCCACGCCGAAACGATGAAGCTGACACTGAAGGCAATTGGGCTGCGCCACCATCAGGCGACGGTCGAGATCGACAACAACGCGTCGATGCGCGGCATGCTGTACAAGGTGCGCCACCTCATCGAGGTGTCACCGGCAGGGGAGAACTGAGATGGCAGACAGCAAGGAAACGTTCGAGCGGATCGGCCTGTCGAACCTGCGCCCAGCGCCGGGTTCGCATCGCAACCGCAAGCGCTTGGGCCGCGGTCCCGGGTCAGGTACTGGCAAGACGTCGGGCAAGGGTCACAAGGGCAGCAAGGCGCGCTCCGGCGGAGCGACCAACCCCGGATTCGAGGGTGGTCAGATGCCGATGTACCGCCGCCTGCCGAAGCGCGGCTTCACCAATCCGTTCAAGATCACGTACCTCGCGGTCAACCTCCGCGATCTGGTACGCGTCAAAGGCGACGAAGTGACCGCTGACTCGCTGTTCGCGGCTGGGATTACCAAGAAGCCGACCGATCCGGTCAAGCTGCTCGCGCATGGGGACATGCCGCGGGCCATGGTGGTCAAGGGCATCTCGATGTCGTCCACTGCCCGGCAGAAGGTCGAAGCGGCCGGCGGGCGGGTCGAGGACTGATGACCGCTCCACGTGCGCCATCGCTGGCGATTGATGAGGAGCTGAAGAACAAGCTGCTCTTCACGGCGCTGGCGATCTTCATCTACAGGGTTGGTGCGCATATCACGTCCCCCACGGTGGACGTGAACGCTCTGGTGGCGATCATCCAGAACTCGAGCGCGTCGACGCTCTTTTCGCTCTACGATGCGCTCGGTGGCGGCCTTTCGCGCGCCACCATCTTTGCGCTCGGGATCATGCCGTACATCTCGGCGTCCATCGTGTTTCAGCTCGCTGGCGGCGTGGTACCGACCATCGGCAAGATGCAGAAGGACGAGGATGGCCGGAAAAAGATCACCCAGTGGACCCGCTATACCACCGTCGCGATCGCGCTGGCGCAGGCATACGGCTTCGCGATATTTGTGGAAACCCAGGGAGCCGTGACCAATCCTGGCGTGTTGTCGCGGTTCACCATGGTCACAATTCTTACCACCGGCGCGATCTTCGTGATGTGGCTCGGCGAGCAGATCACCGAGCGCGGCATCGGCAACGGCATGAGCATTCTGATCGCGGTCTCGATCATGGAGCGCATCTGGCCGGCGTCGCTGCAGCTCATCGGCTTCGTGGGCGATCGCGTGGTGTCGATCCCGGGGATGATCATCTTCCTCGCGATCCTGGTCGCGATGGTCGCTGCGGTGGTCGCGATGACGCTCGCCGCACGCCGCATCCCAATCCAGATCCCCCGCAAGGTCATGGGCAGGGGGCGGATCCGTGAGGGCCAGAAGACGTTCATCCCGATCCGGCTGATCACTGCCGGCGTGATGCCGATCATCTTTGCCCAGACGGTCATCATCGTCCCGTCTACGATCGCGCAGTTCTCGAACTCGGCTGTGATGAGCGAGATCGCGAACTTCATGATACCCGGCGGGATGCCGTACAATGTCCTCTTCGGGTTACTGATCATCGTCTTCTCGTACTTCTACACGTCCATCATCTTCAATTCGGTCGACCTGTCGGAGAACCTGAAGAAGCAGGGCGCCTTCATTCCTGGCGTGCGCCCGGGTTCGGCCACTGCGGATTATATCGACGGCGTGCTGGCTCGTATCACCCTTCCAGGATCGATCTTCCTGGCTCTGGTGGCGATCATTCCCGTGCTCGTTGCCAGCGGCATCGGCGTCGCCCAGTTCGCCTTCGGCGGAACGTCGATCCTGATCGTCGTCGGCGTGCTGCTGGACACGCTGGCTCAGGTCGAGCAACATCGGACGCTGCGCAAGTACGACGGCTTCATGAAATCGGGCCGCGTGAAGTTCCGCGGTCGCCAGAGCAAGTTCGGCATGTAGGCCAGCTGCACGACAGGCCGAACGGCGAGGGGATGGGCAACGAGAGGCGGTTCCCTATTGGGGCCGCCTCTTTTACCATCGAGCGTCACGCGATGCCCATCGCCGCGACGACTATTTTAGGTTGACGGGCGAGCAGCGACGCCCAGGCATCATCGCCAGCCCCACAGTTCCCATGGAGCCGTACAACGCATGGACATTCTCCTCATGGGCCCGCCTGGGGCCGGGAAGGGCACTCAGGGCGCCCTCCTCGCCGAGGCGCTGGGCCTCCCCAAACTTGCCACCGGTGACCTGCTGCGCGATGCGGTTCGGCGCGGCACACCGCTCGGCCTCAAGGCGCGCTCGGTGATGGAAGCGGGCCACTTGGTCAGCGATGATCTGATCCTCGGCGTAATCGGCGATGAGCTCGCCCGGCCCGAAGCGGAGGCCGGCGTGATCTTCGACGGAGTGGTGCGAACGGTCCCCCAAGCCGAAGGCATGGCCGCCCTGCTCGGGGAGCGGGGCCGCACCATTGATCACGTGCTCTTCTTTGATGTAAGCGATGCGGAGATCCTGGGCCGGCTCGACAAGCGACGTGCCGCCGAAGGTCGCGCTGATGATGACCCCACTGCAGTGGGCGTCCGGCTGCGTGCCTATCGGGAGCAGACGGCGCCGGTAGTCGACTGGTACCAGGCGCGCGGCAGCGTTTGCCGGATCGACGCGGTCGGCACGATGGACAACGTGTCGGCACGCGTTCGCGAGGCGCTGGGCATCGCGTGATCACGCTCAAGTCGCAACGTGAGATCGAGACGATGGCGCAAGCTGGCCGGATCCTTTACGACACGCTCCAGCTGATGCGACGAATCGTGCAGCCGGGAATGTCCACCGAGGATCTTGATCGTGAGGCCGAACGCTTTATCAGGTCGCACCCGGGTGCCACGCCTTCTTTCAAGGGGTTATACGGCTTTCCCAAGACGCTCTGCACGTCGATTGACGAGGAAATCGTGCATGGCATCCCATCCGCTCGGCGCGTGCTCGCAAGCGGATCAGTGGTGAGCGTCGATGTCGGGGTCTGCGTGGATGGGCTTCATGCCGATTCCGCGGCGACCTTACCCGTGGGGTCGGTCACCGTCGAGGTGGAGCGGCTGCTTGCGGTCACACAGGATGCACTCATGGCCGGAATCGCCGCGGCTGTCATTGGCAACCATGTCGGTGACATCGGTCACGCGGTGCAACAGGTGGCGGAGGGTGGGGGATACGGCGTGGTGCGCGAATTGGTGGGCCACGGCATCGGCGCACGATTTCATGAGGAGCCGCAGGTGCCGAACTTCGGATCGCCGAAGCGTGGCCCGGTTTTGCGCGCCGGGATGACGATCGCAATCGAGCCGATGATCACGATGGGCGGATATGCCACGCGCACGCTCAAGGACAAGTGGACCGTGGTCACGGCTGATGGGTCGCTGGCCGCTCACTTCGAGCACACCGTGGCGATCACCGCCGACGGTCCGCGGATACTGACCCAATGAGCGACCCGCGCGACAGTGCCGCAGACCCGCGCCCTGTGCTGCTCACCGGCGACCGCCCCACCGGCCGCCTGCACCTGGGGCACTACGTCGGCACGCTCAAGAATCGGGTCGCGATGCAGGAGCGGTTCCGGACCTACCTGATCATCGCCGACCTCCACATGCTCACGACGAAGAACAGTCGCGACGACGTGTTGGCGAGCGAGCAGCATATCGTCGACATGGTTCTGGATTCCATCGCGGCAGGCATCGACCCCGCGCAGGCGACCTTCTACCTGCAGTCGGCGATTCCCGAGGTGTGCGAGATGAATACCTACTTTCAGAATCTGGTGACGGTGCCCCGGCTGGAACGGCTGCCCAGCCTCAAGGACATGGCGCGCGACGCCAACAAGGATGAGATGCCCTACGGACTCCTCGGCTACCCGGTGCTTCAGGCTGCCGATATCCTCTGCGTACGTGGCAATGTCGTCCCAGTCGGAAAGGACAATCTCGCACACGTCGAGGTGACGCGCGAGATCGCGCGGCGCTTCAATCACCTCTACGGGGAGTTCTTCCCGGTGCCAGAGCCGCTGGTGGGCGAGGTGCCGACGCTCGTGGGGCTCGACGGCGGTGCCAAAATGAGCAAGAGTCTCGACAATGCCATCTTCCTCTCCGATGACGAGGCAACAGTTCGCAAGAAGGTGCGGTCGATGTACACCGATCCGGCACGGACCCGCCCTGATATCCCGGGACGTGTAGATGGCAACCCGGTGTTCAGCTACCACGACGCCTTCAATCCCGATCGTGTCGAGGTCGAACACCTCAAGGCGCGGTACGCCGCGGGCACGGTGGGGGATGTCGAGGTCAAGGACAAGCTGGCTGCCGCGATCAATGCGATGCTCGAACCAATGCGGGTGCGCCGCGAGGCGTTCGCCCAACGGCCAGGGCTTGTGGAGCAGGTGATCATCGACGGTACCGCGACGGTGCGGACAATCGTGCAGGAAACGGTCGCCGGCATGCGGCGGGCAATGGGACTGGCGCAGGTAGCCGATGCCCTCGCCCGGCGCGCCCGGCGTCACGGCGAAACCAATGGATAATCCCGGAGGCCCCATGAGTTCCACCACATCACCGATGCTCACCCGTGTTCTCAAGGCGGCGGTGCTCCGCGGTGCCACCGACGTGCATGCCAAGGCGGGCGACGTCTTCCGGGCTCGCGTCGATGGCGAGTTGGTGCCGCTCACGAAGCAGAGATTGACCCCGCAGCAGACTCGCGCGCTCGCGGCCACTTTCGCCGGCCTCGAACTCGACGACCCGCGGCTCGAGGAGTTGCGGGACTTCGATTGTTCGTGGGGTGTCGCGGGCGTGGGACGGTTCCGGGTGAACATGCTCCGTCAGCGCTCGTCGTATATGGTGGTTCTCCGCGTCATCCCTTTCTCGGTGCCCACCCCGGAGAGCCTCGGGTTGCCACCAGTCATGATCGAGTTCGCCGAGGCGGACAGTGGGCTGGTGTTGATCGCGGGCACCAATGGCTCCGGTCGGACGTCGACGTTGGCTGCGCTCGTGCACCACATCAATCGCGCCCAGCAGCGCCACATCATCACGCTGGAGGACCCGATCGAGTACCTGCATCGGGACCTCACCGGCTCAATCACCCAGCGCGAGATCGGCACCGACACCGACAACCTTGCGCAAGGTCTTCAGGCTGCCATGCGCCAGGACCCGGACGTATTGGTGGCCGGGGAGCTTCGAGACCCGGTCGCAGTCGACCGTGCCCTGCGAGCCGCCGAGTCGGGGATTCTGATGTTGGCCTCAATCAATGCGCCGGATACGGCATCGGCACTGGCGCAATTCATCGCCACCATGGCCCCTGACGAACGCGAACTCGGGCGGCTCCGCCTCGCCGGTGCGCTTCGCGCCGTCGTGGCGCAACGGTTGGTGGTGCGGGGAGCGGCCGGGTCCGAGCGGACGGCCGTGGTGGAATGGGCTGAACCCGTGCCCGCACTGCGCGATTCGATCAGCTCGGGCGGCGACGTCGCCGCATTCCGCAAGGTGATCGAACGTGCCGCCCGCGACGCCAAAGCGCAGACGTTCGCCGAGGCGCTCGAGGAATCGAATTGACCGGACAGCGACCGGTCCGCTAGTTTCCTTCGGAGTCCGTACACGGCCCCGCAGGGGGCCGTTTTCGTTTGTCCTGAATGGTGAGTGCCCATGTTCGATCGAAAGCACAATTGCCTGGTTGTGGTCGGTGCACAGTGGGGCGACGAGGGCAAGGGGAAGCTCGTCGACGTCCTCGCCGAGCGCGCTGACTTCGTGGTGCGATATCAGGGCGGCGCGAACGCCGGGCACACAGTGGTGGTCGGCGACCGGCAGTTCGTGCTGCACCAGATCCCGTCGGGTATCCTGCATTCTGGCGCGATGTGCATCGTCGGAAACGGCGTGGTCCTCGATCCCGACACGTTTTTTGCCGAACTCGACGAGCTGGCCTCGCAGGGGATCGACGTGTCCGGCCGGTTGCGGGTGTCGGATCGGGCGCACGTCGTGATGCCGTATCACAAACTGCTGGACGCGGCGAGCGAGCGGACCCAGCAGATCGGCACCACCGGGCGTGGAATCGGACCCGCCTACGAGGCCAAGATTGGGCGCCGCGGCGTGCGGGTGGCCGACCTTTGCCGTGCCAGTGGCATGCGGGAGTTGATCGGGGAGCGGATCGAACGGGCCAACAACATGCTTGCGATGCTTGGCTCGCCAACACGGGCTGACCTCGACGAACACCTCGCGTTGGTCGAGCGGGTCGCCGAGCGGCTTCGCCCGATCACGGCCGATACGGGGCTGCTGGTCCACAAAGCGTTGCGTTTGGGCAACAGGGTGCTCCTGGAAGGAGCCCAAGGTGCACTCCTTGATGTCGACCATGGCACGTATCCCTTTGTGACCTCGTCGAACACCACTGCTGGTGGGGCCGCAATCGGTGCCGGTATCGGTCCGACCGACATCGACGGGGTGCTCGGGGTGGTAAAGGCGTACACGACCCGGGTGGGCAACGGGCCGCTGCCCACTGAGGTCCAAGGAGACGTGGAAGCGAACCTCCGTGAACTCGGCGGCGAATTTGGCGCCACCACCGGGCGGCCGAGGCGCTGCGGCTGGTTCGACGCGACCGTGGTGCGGTATTCCGTCCGAGTGAACGGACTCACCGGGCTCGCGGTCACGAAGCTCGACGTGCTCGATTCCTTCGCCAGCATTCCGGTCGGGGTCCGGTATCGCCTCGACGGGGAGGAGTGCGACGAGGTACCCTCGGACGTGGAGGCGCTCGATCGGGTTGAGCCGGTTTATGAAACCCTGCCCGGATGGGAGAAGTCCACGGAGGGGGCGAGGAAGCTCGCCGACCTTCCGCCGCAGGCCCGGGCCTATCTCGACCGGCTGCAGGACCTGGCCGGCGCGCCAATCCGGTATGTCAGCGTGGGTACGCGACGGGACCAGATAATCGAGTGCTGAGCTTGCGTTTCCGTTCCAGTATGGAGCATCCTTCACCTCAAACAGGTGCCAGCCGAAACTTCTACAGGTAGATCTTATCCCGCAGCAGGCCCGAACCGTAAAACTGCGGGACGGATTCCTTCGTAACTCTGTGATGGGCACGTCACTTGCACGATTTGGAACTGTGGGCCACTGTTCGATCGGACCGTTCGCTACGGCCATTCTCCGACCCCGGGATGCAGGCATGGCAGTTTCAGGAATGGCTAGACCTGTGGGTGCCCGTCGCTTGGCACTGCGCGGATTCTCCCTGATGGAGCTTTTGCTCGTCGTGGTGATCCTTGGCATTCTGGCTGCCGTGGCGCTGCCCCGGATCGGCGTCATCACGGCGAAGGAGAAGGCCAGCCGTGCGTCTCAGATGTTGCAGGTGGACGTCGAGCGCGCATTCGCGATCGCAGCTCGCCTCCGCCAGCCGGTACGACTCCAGTTCATCAATGGGTCGCGGTCATACAATGTGCGCGACATCGGCAGCAACACGTTGAGGCTGTCCCGGAGCCTCGACGGGACCAGCGATTTCAGCGTGGAAACCATGACCGCCAGCCCCGAGATCATTCACATCAATCCGAATGGGATCGCGGATGACACGCTCAATGTTCTCGTCACCTCGCGTGGGACGACCCGCGAAGTTTCGATGACCCGAGTGGGTCTCGTAAGGCGGGTGCAGTGATGGCGCGGCGCGGATTCACCCTCATCGAGGCGCTGATCGCGCTGTCGGTGTTCGCGATCATCGCGGTGGGTCTCTCGCCGGTGATGGTGCGGCGCGCCCGCGCCGACCGGATGGCTACCGCGGCAACCTATCGATGGGCGCTCTCGGCTGAATCGGTCAATCGCATCAACGCGACGCCTGCGGCCGCCCTCGCGGCGGGTACGGTTTGCGACTCTGCCAATGCGCTTCCCATCCGATTCCGACGCTGCATCACCACGACGAACGTGACCACCCGCCTGCAACGGGTCGTGGTGGTCGTGCTGCCGCTGGACCAGACCTGGATCGGCGGCGACACCCTCACCATTGAGCGGGCAAACAACGTCGGCCCGCTGAACCTGAGCGGTCCATGAGACGCCGCGGAGTGACACTCGTCGAGCTTCTTATCACGATCACCGTCGTCGGCCTAATCGGCACGGCCATGGTCAGGATGCTTGCGATGAATTCCCGTGCCACGGCCAGGGAAGACGCGGCCCGCGATGCGCGACGCGTCGCCCGGTCGGCGTTGAACCTGCTCGAATCGGAGCTTCGCCCTGTCGAGCCAGCGGGCGTCATCAGTCCGACCGATAACACCACCCTGACCCTTCGTGAACCGTATGCGATCGGACTGGTGTGTTCGATCAGCGGCGGCACGACGATCGCCCTCCTGCCGAGCGGTGAGCTTCCCAGCACTCTTACAGTGGATGGCCGGGCAGGATGGGCCTGGCGCAACGGCGCGGGCGTGTATCAGTACGAGGCGACGACCACCCTCGGGTCTGGGTCGGCGTCCACATGCACGAGCGCCAATATCATCCCCATGAACGCGTATGGCGGTCGGATCATCACAACCAGCGCTCCCTCCGGAACTCCCACTCTCGGCGCCATCGCTTTTCTCTTCCGGCAGGTGACCTATAGCCTCCGGAGTTCAACCTCGGCGCCGGGCAAGATTGGTCTTTTTCGGACGGTCGCAAGCGGAAACCCCGAGGAAATCGCCGCGCCGTTTGGTGCGACCGCGCGATTCCGTTGGTATATGCTCGCCAACCCGCTGCCGCAGGACACCCTGCCCACCGTGCTGGCTGACCTGCGTGGGGTCCAGTTCGTCTTGCCGGGGGAGAGCCGACGGGTGGTGCAGCTCACCGGGCAGGTTGCGACAGCGCCGTTTACCACGTCGATCTTCTTCCAGAACCGCCCCAACTGATGAGGCTGCAGATGTCAACATCGTCGAGTGTGAACGCGTGGCGCCGGGGTTCGCGCAGGGGATTTGCCTTGCCAATGGTCATCCTGGTCACGCTGGTCCTGACGATCACGGTGGGGGCCGGGCTGCTGCTCACAGCAGCTGACCATTCAGCGGGCACCGATCACGACGCCCACCTCAAGGCGTACACGGTGGCGCAGACAGGGCTCGAGCGGTACTTCACGGACGTAACAGCGCTTCCTACCACCTTCCCAGACGCCCGGACAATAGCAGTTCCCGGTGGCACGGCTCAGGTCACGCTGTATCGGATGCGCGCCGCGTCGGTGACCGATTCCGCGATCTATGTCCTCAGTTCCGTCGGCAAAGCAACGGGGCGGGGGTTACGACGCTCGGCGATGACGCCGGTGGCCGAACGTTCGGTCACCCAGTTCGCGACTTGGCAGGACGGAGTCTTCGACGCAGATGCCGCGTACACCTCGCTCGCGGCGGTCAACATCAAGAACGGCGCATCGGGCAGCGTGAATGGCTTCAATGTTTCCGGGTGTCCCGGTGGGGACGTTGCGGGGCTGGCGCTTCCCGATGGCACCTTCACCGGCAAGAACAACTTCATCTCCGGGACCAACGGCGATACTCCCCTGGGCATCGGCACGCCGGGTCCGGCCGGGACCGCCAAGGACTCGGTCGGCATCGACTGGGCTGGTATCCTCGCTGGATCACTGGCCCCGGACTACGGATTCAACGCCGGTAATAATGCGCACAAACAGGTATTCAAGGATGCGATCATCTACGCCAATTGGCCGGTGGTCAAGATCAATGGCAACCTCGACGGTGGCTGGAGAACCCCGACTGGCGGTGGGCGGGGGGTGCTGATCGTGACCGGAGACGCTGATCTCAGCAATGTCGAGTGGCGAGGGATTGCGCTCGTCGGCGGGGCGACGTCGTTCTCCGGCGGCAGCGTGAACGTCTTCGGCGCCCTGATCAGTGGCCTCAACGTACAGTTGGGGCAGACGGTGACGGAGAGTACGATGAACGGCAATCTCAGCGTCCAGTACAACAGTTGTGACATCGCCCAGGCAGTGCTCAAGTTCGGCGGCTGGCGGCGGTACACCAACAGCTGGTCCGACAACTGGCCGACCTACACCGTGCAGT
>JBDSMU010000125.1:0-20330 GCA_039915685.1 Gemmatimonadales bacterium
CCGACGCGCGCCGCGATCCACTCGACGCCCTCAATGGAGCTCACGGTCGAGTCGAAGTCGAGGACTACTGCGTGGTACCGGATCACGAGATCACGTTCCCGGGCGCGAGCAACCCTGCCGGGTCGAGGGTTTTCTTGAGCGCCGACATCGCGGCGAGTTGCATCGGCGACACCTGCAACGGCAGCCACTGCTTCTTGAGCTTGCCGATGCCATGCTCCGCCGCCACCGTACCGCCCATGCCCAGCACCAGATGCAGCGTCTCCTCGACAGCCGCCTCGACGCGCGCCAACTCTGCCGCATCGGCTGCGACGAAATCCATGTGCGGGTGGCCGTTACCGGCGTGGCCGAACGTGACCGGTCTTGGCAGGTCGTGCTTGGCCGCGATCTCGCGCGCCGACGTGAGCGCCTGGGGCAGAAGATCAAGCGGCACCGCCCAATCGGTGGCGACCCGACGGCCACCCTGCGCGATGTATCGTGAACCCTGCTCGTTGGTGGTGGCAGGTACGGCGTGACGCAGATCGCGGGCGCCGCGAATGGCGGCGTCGCTGTCGAACACCACGATGTCGTCGACCGCAGCGTTCGACGCTTCGGCGAGTTCGAGCCAGGCGTCGAGGTGGGCATCGTCGTCGCCGCGATGTTCCTGCTCAGTGTACACGAAGGCCGCACCGCGCCACGCCTCACCGCCCTCCTGCAGATGCACGATCTCGAGTGCACGATCGTCCAGATACTCCAGGCACCGCGGGGTGACGATGCCGTGTCGCCGGGCTTCGCGGACAAACCGGAGCGCGTCCGCTTCGTTCGCAAACGGCACACCGAGCCCAGTCACTTGCTCGGGAAGCGGAAGGAGATCGAAAACGGCTTCCAGCACCACGCCGAGGGTACCCTCGCTGCCGATGAACCAATCGACAGGGTCGTGCATCGGGCGGTAGCCGGCGGTGTTCTTCTCCAATCGCGGGCGCTGCAGCTCGACGACCTCGCCGGTGGCGAGTGCCACGGTGAGGGCGCGCACCCAGCGTCGGGTTGGTCCATAGCGCAGCGAACGGGCGCCCGAGGAATTGCACGCGATTGCGCCCCCGATCGTCGCTTCGTTCTCGCTGGTGATATCGGGTGGGAAGAGCAGCCCGTGTTCTGCCACGGCGCGCTTCATGTCGCCGACAAAGCCCCCTGGCTCAACGCGTACGGTGCGGGCGGCGACGTCGATGTCCACCATTCTCGCCATTGCCCTGAGTGACAGCAGCATGCCGCGGTCGGTGATCGACGCGCCGGTGAGGCTGGTCTGACCGCCCGCGGTGGTGATGGACGTGCCGGTGCTGATCGCTTCGGCTATGAGTGCCGCCGCCTCGGCGGCCGACTCCGGACGCGCGACCATCTCGGGCACGAGTTCCAGCCCTGACGCATCGCGGCTGTATGACTCGCGCACGGATTGGTCTGTGGTCGGTACGATCGACATCGTCACGCCCCCCGGAAGTCGAGAATGGTCGCCGACCGCACGTCGGGCAACTCAAGCAACCGATGGCGGAGATCGTCGTCGATGATCCCGTCGACCGCAATCGCCGCAAGCGCTTCCCCGCCCTGTGATAGCCGTGCCTGATGATACTCGGCGATGTTCACGCCGGCTGCTCCGAGGAGCGTTCCGACATGACCGATCACGCCCGGGACGTCGTTGTTGGTGAGGATGATGAGTGCCTGGCGGGGCGCAACATCAACCCGGAATCCACCGATCTGGGTGAGGCGCACCACACCGCCGGGTGCGACCACTCCGCTCACGATGACCGACTCCATGCCACCGCTGAGCGTAACCTCGATGGACGTCGGTTCGTCGGTGCGTGCTGCATCACCCACGGTGAGCTCGATTCCACGGCCTTCGGCGATTGCCCTGGCACTGATCAGGTTCAAGCGCTCACCGGCGACCACCCGCTCAAGTGCGCCAAGCGCTGCGGCGGACAACAGCGCGCTGCCCTCGCCGGAGAGGTCGGTGCCGGCTCGGAGGGTGATGCGGCGTACCACAGGAACGCCGCGATCGATGAGTAGCGCCCGGCCGATGGCAGCAGCGCGTTGTGCCAGCAGGAGGCCCGGCTGGAGTTCTTCCCAGGGTCGGCCGCTCACCGTCGCCAGGTTGATCGACCGCGACAGCTCGCCGTGCAGCATCATGTCGCGCACCGCAGCGCAGACATCAACGGCGACGTTGCGTTGCGCTTCAATGGTCGATGCGCCGATGTGCGGGGTGAGTACCACGTTGGCGGCGGTCCGTAGCGGCGCGTCGGCAGGCAACGGTTCCGTCACGTATACATCGAGCAACGCCCCGCGCACAGTGCCAGCGTCCAACGCTGCCAACAGCGCCTGATCATCGATGATCCCGCCTCGCGCGAGGTTGGCCACGACCGCTCCACCCGGCAGCCGCGACAGCTCGCGCCGCCCGATCATGCCACGTGTCTCGTCGGTGAGTGGCACGTGCACGGTGAGGATGTCGGCGTCAGGAATCAGCGCATCGAGCGTCGGAACGCGGCGTACCTGCAGCGCCTGGAATCGCTCATCGCCGATGTAGGGGTCGTAGCCAATGACGGTCATCCCGAATGCACGAGCGCGCTTGGCCACTTCCCCGCCGATCCGACCGACGCCGACGATACCGATCGTTCGACCACACAGTTCGCTCCCGAGGAGGTCGCTGCGATCCCACCTGCCCTGGGTCATCGATGCGGTGGCGGCGGGAAGCTTGCGGAGCAATGACAGCACCGCGCCAAAGAAGAGCTCTGCCACCGCGATGGTATTGCCGGCGGGTGCATTGACAACTGCTATGCCCATCGACGTGGCGGCCGGCATGTCGATGTTGTCGATGCCGACCCCTGCGCGCCCTATCACCTTGAGGCGGGTCGCGTGCGACAGCAACTCGGCCGACACCTTGGTGGCGCTGCGACCGATGAAGGCGTCGTACTCGCCGATCCGCTGGTACAGCTCTGCCGGCGGGAGCGTCGGCACCACATCGACGTCGAACGCGGACTCGGCGGTCAGCAGCTCGACCCCCTCGGGGTCGACCTCATCGGTAACGAAGATGCGGATTTGTCTTGGCAACTCAGCGGACATCACTTCTCCAGTTTCTTATCTCTAGACTCTAGTCTCTAGTCTCTAGTCTCTAGTCTCTATCTGAGCAACCGGCCGATGTCATTGCTGAACGCCAACACCATGAGCAGCACGATCAGGCCGAGTCCGACCAATGACACCGCTTCGCGGAGCCGGCGTGGCAGCGGGCGGCGGATAAGGCCCTCGATGGCGAGGATCAGGAATGCACCGCCGTCGAGCACCGGAATCGGCAGCAGGTTGACCACCGCGAGGTTGATCGAGATCAGCGCCATGAACCCGAGGAGATACTGGATGCCGGCGCGGGCCTGCTCCGCCGCCATCTGTCCGATCAGGATCGGTCCGCCCACTTCGCGGCTCGACACATTGCCGTTGAGCAACCCACGGAAGGTGCGGAAGATCGTGCCCGCCGAGAGCATGGAGGCACTTGCACCGGCGCGCATGGCACCACCGATGCCGAGCGCCTCGGTGCGATACGGCAGCCGGTTGGAGGCACCAATACGGCCGATCATTGGCGTCGTGGTGTCGGCCACGATATCGTGTTCCATCCGCGGAGTGACCTTCAGTGCGATCGGCGACCCACTCCGGATCACTCCGACCGCGATCTCGCGACCCCCGGCGGCGCGGATCAGTTCGGTCGCCTCGGGCCACCACGTCACGGGGCGCCCATCAACCGACACGATCGAGTCATTCACCTCGAAGCCAGCGTCTCGCGCCGGGTAGTTCGGGACGATCGCGCCGATTACGGGCGGGTGCATCGGCTGCAGCGCGCTCGCCACTCGCGCCCGCTCGGCGAGGGCATCTCGGTGCAACGCGATCACGATCGGCGGATGGTTATCGAAGGTGAAACCGATCTCGTTGCGATCGCCCGTGGTGATGCGCCGGCCGATGTCATCCCATGAATTCACGGCATTGCCGTCGACTGCGGTGATGCGCGTGCCGGGCTTGATGTTGGCGAGTTCGCGCGCTTCATCGGGCAACGCCGCGGTGTTGACACCGGCGATTGTGATGGTGGGGTCGTACTGCCGACCGTTTTTCCAGGCCAGACCGGTGAAGACGGCCCAGGCGAACACGATGTTGAGCGTGACGCCGGCCAGGATGATGATCATCCGCTGCCACACCGGCTTCGCCTCGAATACCCGATCGGGCGGCACCTCGGCGGCGGATCCACCCTCGAGTACCGACGACGACGGGTCTTCCTCGCGGGACGCCATCTTGACGTAGCCACCAAGGGGCAGCCACGAAATGGCCCACTCAGTCTCGCCGCGTCGGAAGGAGAGCGCCTTGACGGGCCTGCCCATGCCGATCGAGAACCGGTGTACCCAGACGCCAAAGGCCTTGGCGGCCCAGTAGTGTCCGAGTTCGTGCACGAAGATGAGCACGCCGAGCACGACAAAGAGGACGGCGATGGTGAACAGGGTGTTGATCATGTCATGGCCTCTTCGGCGTGGCACCGGGCAGCGCGATCGGCGCCGCGCACCGCGTCGAGTGAATCGGCGGCCGACCCGTCGTGGTGACGGAGCGCATGCTCGATCACCTCGGGAATCCGACCGAACGGAATGCGACCCGCCAGGAATGCCGCGACCGCGACCTCGTTGGCGGCGTTGAACACTGCGGGTGCGGTCCCACCCTGACGACCGGCACCCACGCCGATGTCGAACGTCGGAAAGTCATCGCGGCGCAGTGGCTCAAAGGTGAGGTCGCCGCCGGTCACCGGGTCATATCGCGGCACGCCGGTGTCGGCGCGCCGGGCCGGATGGGTGAGCGCGTACAGGATTGGCACTTCCATCGACGGATAGCCGACCTGCGCGAGTACGCTGCCATCGGGAAACTCGACGAAGGCGTGCACGATGCTCTGTGGGTGCACTACCACTTCGATGGCATCGTAGGGAAGATCGAAAAGAAAGTGTGCCTCGATCACCTCAAGCGCCTTGTTGGCGAGCGTGGCAGAATCGACGGTGATCTTGGCGCCCATAATCCACGTCGGATGGTTCAGTGCCTCAGCCACGGTGGCAGCGCGCACTCGTTCGCGGTCCCAGGTCCGGAATGGTCCACCCGACGCCGTGAGAATCAAGCGGGATGGCTTTGCGTTCTGCGAGCAGGCACACTGCAGCACGGCACTGTGTTCGGAGTCGATTGGTACGAGCTCGCCACCGCCGGCGCGTGCCGCCGCCGCGACGAGCGCGCCTGCAGTCACCAGCGTCTCTTTGTTGGCCAGCGCCACCCGCTTCCCGGCGCCAAGCGCGGCCAGCGTCGCTTCGAGCCCGGCCGCACCAACCACGGCATTCACCACGATATCGACGTCAGGCCGCGTGGCGGCCTCGACCAGCGTCTCGGGTCCAGTCGCGAATCCGCAAGCGACGTCACCACGCACCAGGGCGCTGTATGCCGGTTGCCACGTCGCCACCTGCTCGCGCAGCATTGCGGCATTCGAGCCCGCCACCAGCGCGGCGACCTCGAACACCTCGCGATGGCGCGACAATACGCCAAGCGTGGTCGTCCCGATTGAGCCGGTGGAGCCGAGCAGCGCAATGCGACGCATCGCTACAGGAGGCCGAGCAACCGGTAACAGATCGCGGCCGTGGGGATGACGAAATAGAGCGAATCGAAGCGGTCGAGGATGCCGCCGTGCCCGGGACTGAGGGCCGACGAATCCTTGACGCCGGCAGCGCGTTTGAACAGCGATTCGGCAAGGTCGCCGAGCTGACCGACCATCGCGAGCACGAGTGCAACCAGCATGGCCGGGAGCAGCGTGAGGGGCACCTCAACCTGGGGGAACACGAACATCGTGAAGATCGGCGCCACCAACACACCGGCCACGATACCCGACAACGCGCCCGAGCGGGTCTTCGCCGGCGAGATTTCCGGGGAGAGCTTCGGGCCGCCGAAGATGCGTCCCCCGAACATCGCAGCGCTATCGCATACCCACGTGACGACGAGCGGGAAGAACACCAGCGCGGTCCCAGGCCACGACTGCACCGGCCAGAAGGCGTGGCGGATCTCGATCAGGTAGGTCGGGAGCGCGGCAGCATACAGCACCGCGAACACCGTGATGGCCGCGGCAGCCAGTGGCTGTTGCGCCTTGGTCCGGTGGCGCAGCGCGAGGACGATGATCAGCATCAACCAGATCGCAGTGATGTCCCGCCAACCGGAGGTCCACACGTGGGCGAACGGATTATCGGTGAGCGCGGCGTAGCTGAGCGCCGGCAGGGCACCCGCCGCGACGCTCGCGGTGAGCGGGAAGCCGTCGATCTTCGAGTGCCCCGCCAGATTCAGGACCTCACGCGTCCCGAGAACGGTGACGACCGCCACGAGGATCACGAACGGCCAGGAGCCGTACCACGTGAGCGCGATCGCCAGTGGGATGGCCACTACGGCCACTGCGATCCGGCGTGTGAGGTTCGAGTCCATGGTGCTCACGCGTTGATGCGGCCGAACCGGCGATCGCGTCGCTGGTAATCGAGAACCGCGGTGAAGAGATCGTCCCGGGTGAAGTCGGGCCAGAGCACCGGTGTCACGTAGAGCTCCGCGTACGCCAGTTGCCACAACAGGAAATTCGAGATCCGCATCTCCCCGGACGTCCGGATCAGCAGGTCGGGATCGGGCCATCGTGCCGTGAGCAGCTCGCCCGCAAAGGCCGCTTCGTCAATCGCGTCGACCTCCAGCGTCCCCGCCAGGACCCTGCGCGCAAGGAGACGAGCGGCACGCACCATTTCGGCACGCGACCCGTACGAGAGGCAGATGTTGAGGTCGAGCGCCCCGCCCTCGGCGGTACGATCCTGAATCGAATCGACCGCCGCGCGCGCGGTAGGTTGGAGGCGGTCGAGATCGCCGAGCATTCGGACCCGGACGCCCTGCTCGCGCAGTTCACTGGCCTCGCGCGCGACGTACTCCTCGAGGAGCGCCATCAGCGCATCGATCTCGGCGGCGGGGCGCTGCCAGTTTTCCTGGGAGAAGGCGAAGATGGTGAGGACGCCAACGCCGGCGGCCAGGCACCCCTCGACCGTCTCGCGAACGGCACCCATGCCAGCTTGGTGGCCGGCGCTCCTGGGGAGGTGGCGGTCACTGGCCCAGCGGCCGTTGCCATCCATGATGATGGCGATATGCCGCGGAACCACCCCGCCCTTGCGCAGCAGGTCGAGTCGGGCGCCGGCAGTGTCTGTCACACTTCGAGGACTTCGACTTCCTTCGCCTTGAACAGTTCGTCGATCTGGCGAATGGCGTCGTCGGTGTGCTTCTGCACTTCCTTCTCGGACCGCGTCTTCTCGTCCTCCGGCACCTTTTCGGTCTTCTTGATCTTCGTCATCCCGTCGGTGCGTGCCTGCCGCACTGCCACGCGTCCCTCTTCGGAGAGCTTCCCACAGACCTTGACCAGCTCGCGGCGGCGCTCTTCCGACAGTGCCGGCAGCGGCACGCGAATGAGTGCGCCGGTCGACTGCGGGTTGAGGCCCAGACCGGCGTCGCGGATTGCCTTGTCGATCGCGATGGCGAGCGATTTGTCGAAGGGCTGCACGGCGAGCATGCGTGCCTCGGGTGCGGTAACCATCGCAACCTGGTTGAGCGGCACGCTGCTGCCGTAGGCGTCGACCCGCACCGTGTCGAGCAATTGCGGCGTTGCCTTGCCGGAGCGGATGCCGCTCAGTTCGCGGCGGGTGTTCTCGATGGCCTTGGCCATGCCTTCACGCGCAGATGTCACGATGTCGGGGAGGGTCATTGGACGAGGGTCCCCACCCGCTCGCCGGCGAGCGCACGTGCGATCGCCCCGGGGGTGTTGATGTTGAGGACGACGATCGGCAGCCGGTTCGCCTGACAGAGCCCGAAGGCATTGGCGTCCATGACCGCGTACCCGTTCACGATCGCATCCTGAAAGGTGATCTCGGGGAGGATCGTGGCGGAAGGATCCTTGCGCGGGTCGGAGGTGTACACACCGTCGACGTTGGTAGCCTTGAGCACCACCTCGGCCTCCATCTCCAGCGCTCGCAGCACCGCCGCGGTGTCGGTGGAGAAGAACGGATTGCCTGTCCCGCCCGCGAAGATCACCAAGCGGCCCTTTTCGAGGTGGCGCATCATGCGCCGCCTGATGTAGGGCTCAGCGAGCGATTCCATGCGAATGGCCGTGAGCACGCGGGTCTCGACCCCGAGCGTCTCGAGCACGTTCTGCAGCGCCAGCGCGTTGATGACCGTGGCCAGCATGCCCATATAGTCGGCTGACACGCGGTCGAGGCCTTCACGCGACGCCGACACACCGCGAACGATATTGCCGCCACCCACCACCAGGCCGAGTGACACGCCGAGGGCGTGCACACTCTTGATCTCTTCGGCCAGCGCCTCGATCACGTGGTAATCGAGGCCACCGTCCTTGGTGCCGGCGAGTGCTTCGCCGGACAACTTGAGAAGCGCCCGGCGATAGGCCACTCAGGCCTCGCCGATCTTGAATCGTGCGAACCGAACCACACGGGCGCCGGCAACGCGACCGACCATCTGCCCGACCGTTGCCGATTCATCCTTCACAAACGGCTGTTCGAGCAGTGCGCGCTCGGCCGCGAACTTCCGCACCTTGCCCTCGACGATCTTGCTCCGAATGGCTTCTGGCTTCCCTTCGGCCGCGACCATCTCCTCGGCGATCCGACGCTCACGCTCGAGCAGCTCGGCCGGGATATCGTCGGTCGAAACGGCGAGCGGATCGGCGGACGCGATGTGCAGCGCTACCTCGCGGGCCAGCGCGACGGCATCCGTGCCGGAGGCCCCATCGAGCTCAACGAGGACACCGACCTGTCCGTTGAAGTGACGGTATTCCGCGACGGTGCCGCCGAAACGTGCAACGCGCTTGACCGTCATCGCTTCGCCGGTTTTGCCGGACGCTGCCTTGACGACTTCTTCGATCGTCCTGCCGTCCATCGACTCCTGCAGGAAGGCATCGAGGGCCACGCCGACCGGACTGTTCGAGCGCGCGTGATCGACCAGCTGACGCGCCAGCGCCTGAAACTCATCGTTGCGCGCCACGAAGTCGGTTTCACAGTTCAGCTCGATCATCGCACCGGCGCTGTTGTCGGGTGCTACCTCGATCATCACGATGCCCTGCGATGCGTCGCGACCAGCGCGCTTCTCGGCCTTCGCAATGCCCTTCTTGCGGAGGATCTCGCCGGCGAGTTCCATGTCGCCTCCGGCTTCCTCGAGGGCCTTCTTGCAATCCATCATTCCTGCGCCGGTACGGCCGCGCAGCTCGGAAATATCCTTGGTGCTGACTGTCATCGCGCTCATCGTCTCGAAAGTCCTGGTGCAGTTTGTGAAACCGCCGCCCCGGGCCTGTTGACCCGGTGGGCGGCGGCTTTGGTGGTCCGACCCGCCGATCGGTCAGGCCAGCGTGTCGCCGGTGTCGGGACCCGAAGCATCGGTTTTCAGGCGTGCAGCGATTGCCTCGGGGCGTGCCTTGCGCTTGCGGCGCGGGCGACGGCGCTTGCGATCGTCGTCGCTGCCATCGCCTTCACCGGCCGAGTAGGTCTCGGCATCGTCCTCGAGTGCCATGTCCTTGACGGGCATCTGCGAACGCGCCTCGCGCACCGCGTCGCAGAGCGCGCCGGTGATCAGCGAGACGCTGCGGATGGCGTCGTCGTTGCCCGGAATCGGCACCGTGATCGGATCGGGGTCGGCATTGGTGTCAACGATGGCGACCACCGGAATCCCGAGGCGATTGGCCTCCTGGATGGCGATCTTCTCCTTCTTGGCGTCGACCACGAACATCGCACCCGGAAGGCGCGACATGTGCTTGATGCCCTCGAGGTTGCGCGACAGCTTCTCCCGCTCACGCGAGAAGAGGAGCTGCTCCTTCTTGGTGTAGTTCTCGTAATCGCCCTCGGCCGCACCCTGCTCCAGGTCGCGGAGGCGCTTGATCTGCTTTTTGATGGTCTGGAAGTTGGTGAGCGTACCGCCCAGCCACCGCTCCGTCACCCAGTGGGCGCCAGCGTTACGCGCCTCAGCCTCGACCACGCCCTTGAGCTGCCGCTTGGTGCAGACAAAAAGGATGTTCTCCCCGCGCAGAGCGACGCCGCGCACCAGATCGGCAGCGAGTTCGAGCTGCTTGAGGGTCTTCTGAAGATCGATGAGGTAGATGCCCGAGCGTTCGGCGAAGATGAATTTGCGCATCTTCGGGTTCCATCGGCGCGTCTGGTGGCCGAAGTGGGTACCCGCTTCGAGCAGTTCCTGCAGGGTCGGTGTCGCCACGCACTACTCCGTCCGTTGGTTGGTCCGCCGCGCTCCGTCAACTCCCGTCGAGAGCCCCGCGGGGCACCGTTCGACGGAATCAGGAGGCGTGTGTCGACGCGGGCCATCTGACCCGCGCGTATCGTGCGGCCGGTACGTTCGGCCAGACGCTGATCAACGGCATCCAGGGGTGACGCAAGCGTCACCCTTGAGCGTTCAGCAAGCGCTTAGCGCTTGCTGAACTGGAACTTCTTGCGGGCGCCCGGCTGTCCCGGCTTCTTGCGCTCGACGGCGCGCGGGTCGCGGGTCAAGAGACCCGCCGTACGCAGCTTCGGGCGGTGCATTTCGTCGGCCTTGCAGAGCGCACGCGCGATCGCGTGACGCATTGCACCAGCTTGGCCGCTCACGCCGCCGCCGTCGACATGGGCCTTGACGTCGAATGCGCCGAGCGTGTCTGTGGCCGTGAACGACTGCTGGATGTGCTGCACGAGCGAGGGACGCGGGAAATAATCACCGAGCGTGCGGCCGTTGACGTCCCACTTGCCGGTGCCCGGCGTCAGGTACACGCGCGCCACGCTCGTCTTGCGGCGGCCGACGGCATTCCAGCGGAACTCGGGAGTCTCACTCATGACGGGGCCTTCGAAGTTTCGACGGTGAACGGCTTGGGCTGCTGGGCGTCGTGCGGGTGCTCGGAGCCCGCGTACACCTTGAGCTTGGTGCGCAGCTTCTGCTTGGCGAGCGAGTTCTTGGGGAGCATCCCGTAGACGGCCTTCTCGATCACGCGGTCGGGATGCTTTGCGAGCATCTGGCCGGCGGGCGTGTGGGTGTCATGACCCATGTAGCCGGTGTGCTTGAAGTAGGTCTTCTGGGTGAGTTTGCGACCCGTGAAGCCGACCTTCGCCGCGTTGAGCACGATGACGAAATCGCCACCGTCCATGTGCGGCGTGAACGTGGGCTTGTGCTTGCCGCGAATGAGCTGTGCCACCGCGCTCGCCAACCGGCCGAGCGGAACGTCGGTCGCATCGACCACGTGCCAGTCATGCTGGAGGTCCGCCGCTTTTGCCGTGTACGTCTTCATGTGCCCTTGAATCCCCGCAAGTCAGTCAGATCACCAATTCGGATACAGTCCCCCAAGATAAGGGCGTTGCAGGGGGTCGGTCAACTGGAGAGACTAGAGACTAGAGACTAGAGACTAGTCTCTCAACCCCAGCAGCACCTCGCCCTTCTCCACCGCCTGGCCCACCGTTACCCGGATCATCTCCACCACTCCGGCGACCGGGGCTTTCAGCTCGTTCTCCATCTTCATCGCTTCCAGGACCACCAGCCCCTGCCCCGCGATCACTTCGTCGCCCACTTCGACGCCCAGTCGGACGACGAGCCCAGGCATTGGGGCCTTGAGGATGCCGCTGCCAGCGGTTCCGCGGGCGGCGCCGCTCAGCGACCGAATGTGCCGGGTTCGTGCGTCGGTGACCTCGACATCGACCACCGAGCCTTGGTCGACCAGCCTCCACACGCCTTCGGCGTGGCGGTCGACAGCCAGTGCCGAGGTGACACCGTCAACTGTCAGGCGGTGCTCGGGGGTGCCGCCTACCTGCGCGATGCTGGCGGTCACCATCTGGCCCCGAATGGTGACTTGGTCGCCATCGACGCCGACCTCGATCTCGCTCCCCGCGATGGTCACGAAGTAGTTCATGCGCGCTCCAGCACCGCGAGGCATTCAAGATGGGATGTCTGGGGGAACTGGTCGTAGGCGCGCAGCTCGCGCAGCACGAATCCGTCCCCCAGTCGCGCGACGTCGCGGGCAAGCGTCGCCGGGTCGCAGGAAATGTACGCGACGCGTCGAACCGGCGTGGCGGCAATCGCCGCAACAACGTCCTCGCCCATCCCGGCGCGGGGCGGATTGGTGATGATCACGTCGGGGGGCCGCAGCGTACCCACCAGCGCCTCCGCTGTTCCGGCGTGGCGCACCACCGCAGCAGTCTCGGACGGTTCCGCCGCGGCGACCGCGCGCCGATCGCGCTCCACGCTTTCGACCGTCGCCCCGGCGGCGATCAACAGCGTAGTGGTATCGCCGACGCCAGCATAGAGGTCCCACGCATGCTGCCCACGGAGATCGCCGAGGGCCGCGATCGCGTCGGCGCGAACACGATCTCCCATGGCGGGATGCACCTGCTCGAACACCGTGGCCGGCCACGGATCATCGGATCCCGCCATGGCGCGGGGCGCTCCATCTTCCGGATGCCACCACACGGTAACGGAAAGTCCCTGTCCTGCCAGATCGGCGTGCAGCGCACGGGCGCCCGACCAGACCTGAGTGGTCGACGTACGCACTGCGACATGCAGTCCGCCTTTGCGATCGCGGCGAAGCACCAGGCGAGTCGCGTCGCGCGGAAGGTGACGGCGGGCCGACCGGATGCCGTCGATGAGTTCCTGGACCCGCGGTTCCGCGATCAGGCATCGGCGCACGTCAAACACCTCGTCGGGGCGCCCGACGACATGGTATCCGATCCGGCCATCACGCACTGCGAGCGTCACCTTCGATCGGTACCCGAGCGGGTGCGGCGCAGCCACCATCGCCGGATCGTCAACGCTTCGCTTGGCGATGCGACGCATCGCGTCGCCGGCAATGCGCGCCTTGACGTCGTGCTGCGCTGCGATCGACAGGTGCATCAACTGGCAGCTCCCGCATTGGTCGCGCACATAATGCGGGCACGCCGGCTCGACCCGGCCCGGACCCGCCGACACGACGGTCGCGATCGACGCGCGAGCCATCCGGGCTCGGGCGCGCACGTTGCGGAGCAGGACCCGGTCGCCGGGGGCGGTGCGGGGGACGAAGACGGTGCGGCCATCGGGGAGCGATCCGACGCCGTCGCCGCCGGATGCAATGGCACGGATGTCGACTTCAGGCGCGGCCATGATCAGCGCAAGGCGTCGCGTCGTGCGGCGGCACGCCACGCCGATGGGCGCGCGTTGGCATTCGTGTCGGACACCACGGGGCGGCGAACCGATCGGCGTTCGTCCTCGAGCAAGGCAGCGGCAATCGCCAGTCGGCGTACCGCATCGTCGTCCGGACCGATCGCGAGCAGATCCGGCCGTCGCTCCAGGAACTGGATGTCGATGTTTCCCGCGACGAAGTCGGGGTCAGCAAGAAGACGGCGGTGAAACGCGACATTAGTGGCCACTCCCACCACGACGAGTTCGTCGAGCGCACGCCGGGCGGCCTCGATGGTGCGCATCCGATCGGTACCGCGGACGATGAGTTTGGCGAGCATGGAGTCGTAATACAGCGTGACCTCGCTCCCACTCTCGACCCCGCTCTCCCAGCGCACGCCCGGGCCAGCCGGCGCGCGCATCCATCGGATCGTACCGGCACTCGGCAGCAATCCGTTGGCGGGGTCCTCGCTGGTGATCCGGCACTCGATCGCCCACCCTCGTGGCGCCAGCGTCGACGCGTCGATCGACATCGGCATGCCACGGGCAATGCGAAGCTGCTCGCGCACGAGGTCGACGCCGTAGACCTCCTCCGTCACCGGATGCTCGACCTGGATCCGGGTGTTCATCTCAAGGAAGTAGAATGAACCGTCAGCGGAGAGCAGGAACTCGCAGGTGCCCGCACCACGATACCCCACCGCCTTGGCTGCGGCGACGGCCGCTGCGCCCATGCGGGCACGAAGGGCATCGTCCACGGCAATCGACGGCGCTTCCTCCAGCAACTTCTGGTGGCGCCGTTGCACCGAGCACTCACGCTCGCCGATGTGGACCGTGCGCTCGTGGTCGGCCAGCACCTGGATCTCGACGTGACGGGGCCGCTCGATGAACTTCTCCAGGTAGACAGCGTCATCACCGAATGATTTCATCGCCTCCCTCGACGCGCTCCCGATCGCATCGCCCAGTTCGGCTGCAGCATGCACCACGCGCATTCCCTTCCCGCCCCCGCCAGCAGCAGCCTTCACCAGGACCGGGTATCCCAGTGACGCCGCCAGCCCGAGCGCCGCGTCGCCCGCGGTCATCGCGGCGGTCGCACCCGGCACGATTGGCACGCCTGCGGCCTCCATCAATCGCCGGGCCGACGTCTTGTCACCCATCGCCGCGATCGCGGAGGATGGTGGCCCAACAAATATGAGGCCCGCGTCCTCGACGGCCCGTGCGAACGCAGCGCGCTCGGAGAGGAATCCGTAGCCGGGATGAATGGCGTGCGCGCCCGACGTGCGGGCGGCGTCGAGCACTCGTTCGATGACCAGATAGCTCTCGGATGCGGGCGACCCACCGATATGCACGGCGTGGTCGGCGGCGCGAACGAACGGAGCGTGCCGATCGGCATCGGAGAACACGGCGACGGCCTCGAGGCCTTCGTCGTGACATGCGCGAATGATGCGCAAGGCAATCTCGCCGCGGTTGGCGACAAGGACCCTGCGAACGTTGTCAGGAGTCATCGGTTGCAGGCAGGAATCGCCGGACGCCGGCCAGTATCGGCATCGAGGAAAAGTTCACGGCAGAGCGCGCGGTTGCGGCGGGCTGCCAGGTCGTACACATCGCGCGCCGCTGCCGTCCACACCGAACCGGCAAGCCCCATCATCTCGTACTGATGGATGTCCAGCGCGCTCGTGTCGGTGGCGCTGGCGACACCGCCGAGGAGCACCAATCGGCTTGTGGCCCACTGCACGCCTGGCGCCGCGACGGTGTCGAGGGCGGGACCGAGACATATCGGCCGATAGCGCGCTGCGGCGCCGAGCGCCTCGGGGAGGGTCAGGGAGGAATCGGCGCCCAGGACAGCGGCCATGCGCCCGCGGTAGCGAGCGTCGGCGGCATAGATGTCGGAACGCAGCAGCACGAGATCAGTACGCGCGGCAGATGTCAGGCGCACCCCCCACACTGCAGCAACCTCGGCCAGCGAACCGGTCACGAGCACGCCGTTGGCCGGGCACGACACCATGAGATTGCGACCCAATTCCGCGAGGACCGGTGGGAGCGGAACCTCGTCGGCCGCAATCTGGCCAGCGACGATGGCCGACCAGCCGTAGGCCTCGATCCGGTTGAGGGCGCGTTCGACCGACACGAGGACCCGGAACACACTCCCGGAATCGGCGAGAAGATGTTGGGCTTGCTCCATGGCCGCGCCGGCAAATTCCAGGAGGAGGGGCCCCGGCTCGTCGGGATCATGGCCTTCACGATGCCAGAGTTGGGCGTTGTCGAGGTAGATGCGACCCAGAAAGAACCACCCACGGCCGTCATTCTGCTGCTCTGCCAGGTGCCGTCCAAGGAGGCCGGCGGCGTCGGCGCGACGGCCTTCGTTGAACAGCGCCTCGGCCTCTTGCACCGCCGTCCGCCCCGCGACCGGGGCCTGCACCGTCACCTGCGCCGATACACCGCCCGCGAGGGCGGCCAATGCGAACAGGGAGAGCGCGATGGGTTGACACGTCATAGCGGAATGCATCCGTGCTTCCGGGGCGGATTCTGGTCGCGCTTGCCACCGAGCGTCTGCAGCGCGTCGATCAGGCGAGGCCGGGTGTCCCGGGGGTCGATCACATCGTCGATGTAGCCCCGGGCCGCCGCCTGCCATGGTGTAGCAAACGCTGCTGTGTACTCCGCGGTTCGCGCCGCCGCCTCGGCCACCGGATCGACCGCACTGGCGATCGCGTCGCGGTGGAGAATCTCGACGGCGCCCTTCGAGCCCATCACAGCGATCTCGGCAGTGGGCCACGCCAGGTTGATATCTCCGCGAATGTGCTTCGAACTCATCACATCGTAGGCGCCCCCGTACGCCTTCCGGGTGATCACGGTGAGCTTGGGCACGGTCGCCTCGCAGTACGCATACAGCAGCTTGGCGCCGTGGCGGATGATGCCGCCATGCTCTTGCGCCACACCCGGCAGGAACCCCGGTACATCGACAAAGGTCACCAGCGGAATGTTGAACGCATCACAAAAGCGGATGAAGCGCGCGGCCTTTCCGCTCGCCGCAATATCGAGCACGCCGGCCAGCACCGCCGGCTGGTTGGCAACCACGCCAACGGAGCGCCCGCCAAGGCGAGCGAAGGTGGTGATGATGTTTGCCGCATACGCCGGCATCACCTCCATGAGCGAATCGCGATCGAACACGCTGCGCAGCACATCGTGCATGTCGTACGGTTTCGCGGCGAGTTCGGGAATGACATCGAGCAGTGCACCGTCCCGACGGTCGACGGGATCATCGCCCGGTTGCAGCGGTGCGTCGTCGAGGTTGTTCGCCGGCAGGTATCCAACCAGTCGACGGATGGCCTCGATGCATTCGGGTTCCGACGGATGGACGAAGTGTGCAACGCCCGACACCTCGGCATGGACATCAGCGCCACCGAGGTCATCGAACGAGACGTCTTCGTGGGTCACGGTCTTCACCACGCTCGGGCCGGTCACGAACATGTAGCTCACCCCGCGCACCATGAAGACAAAGTCGGTGATCGCGGGCGAGTACACCGCCCCGCCGGCGCAGGGGCCGAGGATGGCGGATATCTGCGGGATCACGCCCGATGCAAGGGTGTTGCGGAGAAAGATGTCGGCGTATCCGCCCAGTGACGCGACGCCTTCCTGAATGCGGGCACCACCGGAGTCGTTGAGGCCGATCATCGGAGCGCCGTTGCGGACCGCGAGGTCCATGACCTTGCAGATCTTCGCGGCGTGCGTTTCGGAGAGGGAGCCACCGAAGACGGTGAAATCCTGCGCAAAGACGTAGACGAGGCGACCGTCGATCCGGCCCCAGCCGGTCACTACGCCGTCGCCAGCGGGTTGTTGGGTTTCGATGCCGAAGCCGATGGCGCGGTGGGTAACAAACCGGTCGAGTTCGACGAAGGTGTCGGGGTCGAGCAGGAGGTCAAGCCGTTCACGCGCGGTGAGCTTCCCCTTGCGGTGCTGTTGAGCGACGCGGGCGGCACCCCCGCCCTCCTCGCTCAGGGCTTGTCGGTGGTGCAGATCGTGGAGGCGGGCATTGCTATCAGTCATGTACCTGCAAGTTAGCCGAATTGGGCGGCCGGGCTACCCGTCACATGCGGGCATCGGGAGCGAGGCCGGGCACGATGCGCCACGGGCGACCGGTGGTCCCGGTCGCCCGCGATGCTGTGATCCTCACCGACGGATCAGGCGTCGTCGCCTTCATCGTCGATGTCATCGTCATCGTCGGTGTCATCGGGAATCGGCGTCACGGCCTGTCCGAGGGGAATCTTCTCCTCGGGCACGCCATCGGCCGGATAATCGATGATCGCGACCACGATCCGGTGATGGATCGGGTCGACCTCGAGCACCTTGGCGAGCACCACCTGGTTGGTGACCACCACGTCCTCGGGCTGCTGGTCTGTGCCGATGCCCATCTGGGACACGGGGGCGAAGCCCTCGATGTCATCGCCGAGGTCCACGACGATGCCCTTGTCGACCGGACGCAGCACCGTGGCCCGGAGCTCGACGCCCACCGGCAGCTTCTCGCCGATGGTCAGCCACGGATCGTCGGTGGCCTGCTTCAGGCCGAGCGAGATGCGCTTGTTGTCGCTGTCGATGTTGAGGATGACCACGTCGACGGCGTCACCCTTCTTGACCACTTCGGACGGATGTTGCACCCGCTTGGTCCACGACATGTCGGAGATATGGATCAGGCCATCGATGCCCGGCTCGATCTCGACGAAGGCACCAAACGACGTCAGGTTGCGCACCTTGCCGGCGAGCCGCGTGCCGACAGGATACTTGATCGGCAGTACCATCCACGGATCCTGCTCGGTCTGCTTCATGCCCAGTGAGATCTTCTCGTCGCCCTCATCCACCTTGAGGACCACCGCTTCGATGGTCTCGCCGATCGACACGATCTTCGACGGGTGGCGGACGTTGCGGGTCCAGCTCATCTCGGAGATGTGGACCAGTCCCTCGATGCCGGGCTCCAGTTCGACGAATGCGCCGTAGTTGGTGATCGACACCACCTTGCCCTGCACGCGCGACCCGACCGGGTACTTCTCCGCGACGTTCTGCCACGGGTAGCTCTGGAGCTGCTTCATGCCGAGGGAGATGCGCTCACGCTGCCAGTCGATATCGAGGATCTTGACCTCGACCTCGCGACCGATCGCGACGAGTTCGCTCGGGTGCGACACACGACCGTAGGACATGTCGGTGATGTGCAGCAGGCCGTCGACACCGCCGAGGTCGATGAACGCCCCGAAGTCGGTGATGTTCTTGACGATGCCCTTCCGCACCTGGCCGACCTCGAGCTCCTTCATCAGGTGTTCACGCTTGTGCGCCCGCTCGTTCTCGAGGATGACGCGGCGCGACACGACGATGTTCCGACGGCGCTTGTTGAGCTTGATGATCTTGAACTCGTAGGTCGCACCGAGCAGCTCGTCGATGTTCGGCACCCGGCGCAGCGCGATCTGCGAGCCGGGGAGGAAGGCGTCGACACCCATCAGGTTCACCACGACGCCACCCTTGATCTTCTTCATCAGGGTGCCTTCCACCGGCTGGTCCGACTCGTGGGCCTGGCGGATCTTCTCCCACACCCGCATGAAGTCGGCCTTCTTCTTCGACAGCACGACCGCGCCTTCCTGGTCTTCGAGGTGCTCGAGGAACACCTCGACCTCGTCGCCGACCTGCAGATTCTGCGGGTCCTTGAACTCGTCCAGCGGCACCGAACCCTCGGACTTGAAGCCGACATCGAGGATGACGGCATTCTCGGTGATGCGCAGCACCTTCGACTTCACGATCTCGCCCTCGGCAATCTGCGACATCGTGCCTTCGTAGAGCGCGAGCATCTCCTCGTATTCGTCGTCGGAATAATCCTCGTCGTACAAATCGGCGCGCACGTGGATCCCGTTCGAACTGGCAAACGGCATCTCGGGCGTCGACGTCATCGTGGCGGGCGCGGGCGCATCGGCGACGGCGTTGGTGGCCTCGGTGACGACCTCGGATTCGGACTCGGTGCTGGGGCTGGCAATTTCAGGCATTCGGGATGGGTCCTGCGGTGACAGAAGCCGCGCCATCGGCCGCGCGGGTGGAGGGAAATTCCTCGGCGCCCCGGATCACCTGATACGGAACAGCCCTGAAAGCTACGGGCGAGTCAGCCGAGTGGCAACCCGCGCTGGCGGGCGAGGCCGACGATCCGGGCCACCTGGGCCTCGAACCCCAGATCGGTGGTGTCCAGCAGGATGGCGTCATGGGCCTGGCGGAGGGGAGCCTCCTTCCGGGCGGCGTCGAGACGGTCCCGGGCGGCGAGCAGTTCCGCCTCGTGCCGGACTTTTTCCGCAGACGGCTCCGCGCCCCGCTGGACGAGTCGACGGCGGGCCCGGGACTCGGCGCTCGCCGTGAGGAACACCTTGAGCGCCGCGTCGGGGAAGACGACCGTCCCGATGTCGCGGCCATCGAGGACGGCCCCACCGGTAGCCCGCACCGCAACCCGAAGGCGGCGATTGACCCAGCTCCTGACCTCCGGCAGCGAGGCCAAAGCCGAGACGCCGGCCGTGACGCGCTCCGAGCGGATCCGCTCCTCGATGTCGGCCTCGTCCTCACCGGCCACGACGACCAACCGCCGATCGCGCAGCGTGAGGTGCAGGCTGTTGGCGTCGGCGGCCTCGACGATCATCGCGGCGTCGTCCAGCCCCCGATCAAGGGCCAGCCAGGTGAGCGCCCGGTAGAGTGCGCCGGTATCGAGATGGATCATGCCGAGCTGTCCCGCCACCGCGGCCGCCGTGCTCGATTTGCCGGATGCCGAAGGACCGTCGATCGCGATCACCGTCGGGCTCGCCATCAGGTGCGCTCCTCGAAGAGGGCAGCCAGTGCTGCCGGGAATCCCGGGAACGATACTGCCGCGGAACCGGGATCATCGACCGTTATCCGGTTGCGCGGCTCGGTTGCGAGCACCAGAAACGCCATGGCGATGCGGTGATCACCATGGGTGCGCACCGCGCCCGCAAACGGGTGGTCCGATCCTTCAATCACCAGGTCATCGCCCTCAATGACCGCGCGGCCGCCGATTGCTGCAAGGTTCGTTGCGATCAACTGCAGCCGGTCGCTTTCCTTGACGCGAAGTTCCCCGACCCCGCAGAATCGCGTCG
>JBDSMU010000127.1:0-19597 GCA_039915685.1 Gemmatimonadales bacterium
GAGACCGTCAGGGAGTAGATCGACATGATCGCCAGGACGACGATCACGCCACGCGCGAACATGCCGGCGTCGTTCCAGAGATTCATCATGCTCATGTTCATGATTCGGCCTTCCGAAGTTCAGGTTAGGTGTCGGCCGCGACGGCGCGGCCTGTTGCGTGGTACTGCGCCGTCGTCAGGTAATCGTGAACCGTACTGACTGTCGCACCAACTGGCGCACCGGCGATCCGCGGACGCGGGCTGGCTTGAAAATCGACTTCCGCACGGCCTCAATGGCCGGTTCCTCGAATGCCTTGTTGGTGCTGGTGATGACCTTGATGGAGCCGCCTTCAACGCGTCCCTCAGCGCTCACGACGAACTCCAGCGTGACCACGCCCTCGATGCTCGCAGCCTTCAGGCCCGGCGGATAGCGTGGATCCGGCCCGCTCAGCCGCTGCACCGGGTCGTCGATCTGGTCAACCGTGAAGATCTCGCCGGTGATCACTGGCCCCACACCGCCCACGACACCGGTGGCAATCCCGCCCTCGACACCTTTTCCGGAGAAATTCTTCGAATCAAACTTCTCGGTCAGGTTCACCGGCGGGATATTCGTCGGGATGTCCTTGGGAGGGACGATGGTCTGAAACCCCTGCGGCGGGGGGTTGGACGACACCACCACGTCGGGCGGCGGCGGCTGGTCTGGTGGCGGGGGTGGGGGCGGCGGCGGCTTGAGCAGGAACGAGGTGGTATCCTCGACGATCGCCCGCACTGTCTCGGCGGCGCCCTTGGTCGCCACTGCGGCGCCCGCGATGAGCACGCCGTGCACGATGAAAGAGATGGCCAATTCGCCAATCGTGCGTTCGCGCTTCGGTTTCGATTCGATCAGGTTGTCGAACACGACTACCTCCGATGCGGGACCATCCGCCAGGCGGCGGGATGATGTCGTACGTCACGCAAGATGGGGGACGCACGTCGCGCTTGGTTCACCACTCGATGACATTTCAATGACAACCGGGTTACTGATCCGCGCCAGGGAGGGTCGCGGTGTCGTCCATGGGCAACGTCACGAGAAAGCTCGTGCCCCGCCCGGGGCGACTCTGGACCGCAATAGTACCACCATGGGCCTCAGTGATCCACTTCGCAATCGACAGACCGAGCCCGACGCCGGGCCGATCCTCGGCTCGCGAACGCGCCGGATCAGCCCGCCAGAAGCGGTCGAAGATGTTGGGAAGGTCACCGGCGGCGATCCCGATCCCGGTGTCCCGGACGGTGATCGTGGCGCGCCGGTCGTCTCGCTCGAGGGCGATGGCGACGCTTCCCTCTGCGGTGTACTTGACGGCATTGGTCACGAGATTGAGCACCAGCTGGCGGACCCGTACCGGGTCGATGGTGAGCATGACCGGCTCGTCGGGGAGCGCGACCGTGACCGAGATTCCACGCTCCTCGCCCAGTATCTCGGCCGTTTCGGCTGTCTCGGCGATGATGGCGCGCAAGTCTGCCGCTTCCAGCGAGAGGGAGGAACGTCCCTCGTCTGCCCGGGCGAGCGTCAGGAGGTTGGTGACAAGCTCGTTCATCGTGTTGACCTGCCGCAGCGTCTCGTCGAGGGTGGCCACCACGTCGCCCGGCGTGTCGGGGTGGGTGAGCGAACGTTCCACCCCGGCCCGCAGCACCATCAGCGGCGTCTTGAGTTCATGGGATGCATCGGCGGTGAAGCGCCGGAGCGCCGTGAACGATGTCTCGATGCGCGCCAGCATGGCGTTGAGGGTGATCGCCAACCGACCGAGTTCGTCATCACGGCCCGGCGCCGACGCGAGCCGACGGTGGAGCGAGCGACCATCGGTGATCGCCTCGATCTCGTTGATGATCGCGTCAACCGGACGGAGGGAGTTGGCCGCCAGCCAGTAACCGAGGATACTGGACGCGACCACGATCAACGGGGCGACGATCAGCATCGACCGCAGCAGCTCCCGCGGGCCGTACAGCAATGGCTCGGGCTGCGCAGCCACCAGCAGCCCGCTGATCTGGGGGCCGGCGCTGTCGACCCGCCGCACTTGATACCGAAATGGCGGCCCGTCGCGATCGAGTCGCACCACGCCGCTACGGTCCTCAAGCGGTCGGCGCAACAACAGGTCACGCATTCGCGCCGCGGCCTGGTATCCCAATTCGGTGGTACGGGCCGAGACGTAGACCGGCCTGCCGGCATTGTCGGATACCGTGAGGTAATCACGCAGACCCATACCCTCGAAATACGCGCTGACATCACTCACCAGCACGTACCCGGTGTCGATCCCCGAACCGATCACTTCGATGGGCACGACCACGGTCTGCAGGGATTTCCACGATTCATGCAGCCAGCGCTCAGCGAAGTCCGCCTCGATGGTGAGACGCTCGGTCAGCCGCGTCTCCTGCTCGAACACCGCCGCCTGGCGACGTTCCCAGTACAGCCCCGCCGCAAAGACCGCGAGGGTCGCGGTCATCGCGAAGGTGTACCAAAGCGTGAGACGGAGACGTATCGATTGCATTCAGGGCTTCACGACATATCCGACCCCGCGCACCGTGTGCACGAGCTTCTGCGGCCATGACGCATCGATCTTCTTGCGCAGCCGATTGATCACGACGTCGACGATGTTGGTACCCGGGTCGAAGTGGTAGTCCCAGGCATACTCGGTGATAAGGGTGCGGGTCATCACTCGACCCGGGTGGCGCATCAGGTACTCCAGCACGGCGTACTCCTTGGGCGTCAGCTCGATCCCCGACCCGGCGCGGGTTACCTGCCGGGCATCGAGATCGAGCTCAAGGTCGGCGACCCGCAGCACGCGCGCGGTGAGCTGACGGGGCCGGCGGGACAGCGCCTCGACGCGGGCCAGCAACTCGTCGAATGCAAAGGGCTTGGTGACATAATCGTCAGCACCGCCGCGCAGCGCATCGACCTTGAACTCCACGCCGTCCTGCGCCGTCAGCACAAGCACGGGCATGGTGATACCGCGATCGCGCAGGGTGCGCAACACCTCGAGCCCGTTCAGGCCCGGCAGCCGCAGATCGAGGATCATGAGATCGTAGTGGCCAGCCGATGCAAGGCGCAGCGCTTCGTCGCCGTTGTCCACCCAGTCGGCGATGTACTGCTGCTCCTCCAGCCCGCGCTTGACGTACTGGCCGACCGTGCGATCGTCTTCCACCACGAGCAACTTCATGCGACGGCCTCCCGCGCGATCGGAATGGCCATCCGGAAGGTGGTGCCGCGTCCCGGTTCGCTCCGAACGTCGAGCTTGCCGCGATGGTCGGCGACAATGCCGTAGGAAATCGCCAGTCCGAGGCCGGTGCCACGCGACGGGCCCTTGGTCGTGTAGAACGGCTCGAAAATCTTCGGCACGACGTCGGCCGGGATACCTGGTCCGTCGTCGGTCAATTCTGTCACGACAAACAGCCCCTCGACCCGTGTGCAGACCGTGACCTTGCCATTGCCGTTGGTGGCATCCGCCGCATTGAGGAGGATCGCCATGATGGCCTGGATCAATCGCTCGGCATTCCCCTTGACAGCCGGAAGGCTGGCTTGCATGTCGCGCGTCACCTCGAGGCGCCGGAAGCGTTGGTGATGCTTGAGCAGGTACAGGGTCCGATCGAGCAGTGCGTTCAGGTCGCACTCCTCAAACGACCCGCCCGCGCGGCCCGCCCGTGAAAAGTCGAGGAGGCCATCGACGATATTGGTGCAGCGCATGACCTCGCTCTCGATGATATCGAGGTACTCGCGCACCACCGGTTCGGCCGATACCCCCAGTCGGGATGCGATCGCCGTGACACACGCGCCGATCGTCGCGAGCGGATTGTTGATCTCGTGCATCACGCCGGCTGCGAGCTGACCAACGGCAGCGAGCTTTTCGGTCTGGTACATCGACTGGTTCATCGCGCGGGACTCGGTCACGTCCTCGCCTATCGTGACCACGTGCGAGACTTCGCTGCCCTCCAATCGCATCGGAAGCCGCGAGGTGCGGAAAATCCGAGCGTCGCTACCCGACTGCACCAGTTGCTCCGACTCGTGCGGCTCGCCAGTCCGGAAGACGTGATCAAACTCGGCGCGAAGCACGTCCGGATCCTGGCGGGACAGAACGTCGAAAACGGTACGACCGAGCACCTCCTCGCGCCGCAATCCCTGCGTGCCGGTTTCGCGCTTGCGATTCCAGACCACGATGCGATAGTCGCGATCGACAAGGTAGAGCCCGAGCGGTAGCGAGTCGATCGTGAGACGAGTCAGGCGGCGTTCAGTGGCAGCGTCCGCATCGGGTTGGGTGATCGCGGGAAGCATCGTGACCAGAAGAGTCGCCGTGGTCTCGAGGATCGGTCGGAGCTCGGCCGGCGGGCGGAGCGTGTGGTACGCCTCAATCGTGACCAGACGGTCCCGGCCCATCGGCACGGCAGCTACGAACGGTGCCTCACCCGCAACAGCCTCGCCGCACGTATGCTCGTCGCTGTTTCGAGTCCCGACCCGGATCCGGATCTGCGAGGCGGGAAGTGCGGTCTGAAGGAAATCGCAGAGGTCCTTGAGCAGCACCGCGCCGGCACCCGGCACGGAAAGGACGCGCGCCGCCCCGGTTACGACAGCGAGGGGCGGCGGGACTGGTCGCGGGGTGTCGGTCATTGGGCCCGCACCCGCCATGGCCCGAACAGCACGTGCGCCACGCGCCATCCGCCGTCCTCCCGCGCCAACGTGAGGACGTCAACCGCCTCCATCTCAACCGGGAAGGCAGTAGAAATCACCACGCGCGCGGTTGCCGCGCCGCCATCGGCGCGAAGCTCGGTGCGCACGATGCGAGGACTCGGCAACGAGGTGCGGGTCCCCGGAACGTCGAGCACCGCCGTGACCGGGACAAGCGCCGCGGGACTACGGCCGCCGTCAACGAGCGCGGTCGCGGTGGGGAAGACGATGCGCGCCAGCGCGACCGTGTCGTGTCGCGCCAGCGCGCCATAGAACTGGGTGGCCACCCGATCGAGGGACAGGTCGTCCCGACGGGCACCGCCAGGTGTCCGGTCCTCGAATCGGCATCCCGCGACGGCAACCAGGATCGCCACCGCGAGGACGTGTCGTGTCAGCAGCATTGCGTGGAAGGTGGGTGGGCGCGTCGTGCGCGGCAAGCGCGGCGAGCGCGCCCTTTGGTCAGGCCGGGGTGTTGAGCAGGCGGAGCTGCTCAAACAACTCGGCGTTGGTTCGCTTCTGGCCGAGTTCCGCCTCCTCGTGGGTCCACCGCACCACGCCCTCTTCATCGACCAGGACATAGGCGCGGCGTGAGAAGTAGTGATCCTCGAGGAGCGTGCTGTAGGCGCGGCTCACCTCGCGGCGGAAGTCGCTGAGGAACTCGACGCGCATCCCGGTCTTGCCCTGGAACTCCTTGAGCGTGGGGACCGAGTCGACCGAGATCGCCAACACGACGGCGTCGAGGTCGTCGAACGCGGTGTGATCATCCGAAAAGTCGATCATCTCCCGGGTACAGGTTCCGGTGAACGCGAGCGGGAAGAACGCGAGCACCACGTTTTTCCACCCCCGAAACGATGACAGCGTTACCGCCTCACCGCTGGTCGACGGGAGGGTGAAGTCGGGCGCGAGCGTTCCGACAGCGGGCAGCGTGCTCAACGGGATGCTTCGAAGGTTTCGCCGACCCGAGTCCAGTTGACCACGTTCCACCACGCGCTGACATAGTCGGGGCGCTTGTTCTGATACTTCAGGTAGTACGCGTGCTCCCACACATCGCAGCCGAGCAGGGGCGTACGGCCGTCCATGAGGGGTGAGTCCTGATTGGCCGTGCTCTCGATCCGGAGCGCGCCACTGGCGTCCATCGACAACCAACCCCAGCCCGACCCGAAGCGGGTGGCGCACGCCTTCCCAAACTGGTCCTTGAAGCTGTCGAACGACCCAAAGGCGTTGTCCATGGAAATCGCGAGGGTCGAATCAGGCTTGCGGGCACCACCCGGCGACATCACCTCCCAGAAAAGCGAGTGGTTGGCGTGGCCCCCACCGTTGTTCCGCACCGCCGTGCGCTTCGACTCCGGCACCTTGTCGAGGTGCGCAATCAGTTTTTCGATCGGCATCGCGAGGAGCTCATCATGACCTTCGAGCGCGGCGTTGAGGTTGTTGACGTATCCCGCATGATGCTTGTCATGATGGATCCGCATCGTCTCCTCATCGATGTTCGGCTCGAGGGCGGCGTAATCGTAGGGAAGGGGCGGCAGGGTGTAAGCCATCATCAACTCCGGCAGGTGGAGGGACCAAGATGAACCAACTTTCGGTACGGGGCAACGTCACGTCAGGCGACGCTGTCACCATCCCAGGCAGCGACGCACGCAGCCGTGATGCAGAGCATGGAGAGCACTAGTGCCCACACGACTTCGTCGGCCATTATACCCCGTAGGACGAACGCGAGCGCGATGGCGGCACCACTCGCCAGCAAACGCGCCAGCCTGGTGGCGCCGAACCCGCGCGCCGACATCCTTGAGCCGCCCACCGCCATCACCGCCGGATACAGCGCCAGCAGGAAGGCCGCGAATGGCCAACCCCGCCCCGGGATGATCGCACCCAGCACCGCCACCGGCGCCAACGCGGCGAGCGGCAGACGGCGCAGCATCGCCAGCGTCGCGAGCGCCGCTACGACCGCAGCGACAAGCGGCGCCCAGTGGATCGCGCCGTCTGGAACAGCCTGCACGGTCGTCGCAGCGAGCAGCACTGCCGCGGGGGCGATCGCGCCGTGGCGTGCCGACCAGCGCCGCGGCGGCGGGGCCACCATCACGAGTGCGGCACCGAGCATCAGGGCGGCGACGAGGCGCGCCATCGCTGGAGATGCGGGAACGCGCTGCTCCGCGTCCCGAACCATCACCAGCCAATCACCCGCCACTGTGAGGACGAGGCCGATCGCGAGTAACAGCAGCACGAACACCACGAGCGGTCGCAACACCCGCCATCGCCACGGCGCGGATAATCCTCCGGGTCCGCTACCCCACTCCGTGACGCCGTACGCCGCCGCGAAGGAAAGCAGGAACGGCCCCTGCGCAGCGAGCGCGAGGGTGGCGAGCGCGGGTGCGACGAGGGATCCGATGGCCCGCGACGGGTCGACCTCGACCGGTGCGACGAGTTCCCGGCGCCGCACCGCAATCAGCGCCACACCCCTGGGGATGATCGCGATGATCCCGCCGAGAACCGCGGTGAGGACGCCGGCTGGCGCCAGTGACATCGCGAGACCGATCGCGAGCGGGATCGCCGGAAGCACCCCCACCCACCGATCATGGGTCGCCACGTAAAGCGCTCCGATGCCGAACCCCGCCGACAGGGCGATGAACCGCGCATCGTCCGCAGAGATTCGCCCGAGTGCGGTGAGGTCGGTCGGATCGAGCGATCCGGTTCCCTGCCAAAGCACCGCCAGCGCGAGCGTGCCGGTGAGGAGCCGAGCCACCCCGCCCGGCGCGGTCCTGGAGACGAGGGGCGCGAGTGCCAGTGGCGTGGCGAGCCAGAGGAGCATCAAGTCCACGGGGGAAACCTTCGTACCAGCGCGCAACGACGAAGCAGCTGCGAGACCATCACGCGCGCCACCGGAGGCGCCATCCCTGTTGCAGCGGGCAGAATGGCCGATACTTGGTGAGCACGCAGCATCCAACCCTCGACGCTCGGATTCCCGATGGCGCTTTCACTGCGCTTTGCACTCATCACACCTGGACGCGCCGTAATCGCGCTCGAGGCGGACGACCTGCGTGTCGCCATGCAAGCGACCGACGGGACCGACGCGCTCGGCGATCTCGCGCGGGCGGTGGTGTCGCTGCTCGAGGGTGCTGAGCGCGCCTCGGTGGTGCTGGAGGATTCGCCCGGCGTCCATGAATGGTCGTTCGAGGTGGCCGCCGAGTTGGTGAATCTCAGGATTCACAGTTGGGCCGACCGGCAGTCAGGGAGTGCCGATATGACGATGTCGCAGGAGCGGACGGTGGCGCTCGCCTGCCCGCTCGCCGCACTCGCGCGCGAGCTGGTGCTGGTGCTCGATGTGCTCTGGGTGGGGCATGGCCCGGATGGCTGGGCGCGCCTCTCTCCAAGACACCCCTACCCTGCCACAGAGCGCCGACGCCTCCGCCAACTCTTCGCCGTCCAGGCGCGCCGCGAGACGGAGCGAACCCGGGGCTGACACACCTACCCCGGCGAACGCAGTCGGGCGGCTCACTGCTCGACGGTTGAATCCGCCGTCGGACTTTGCCGGCTGGACGTGTCGGCCGCCTCGCGCCTGGCCCGCTCGAGCAACGCTGATTCGACGATCACGTCGATCGGATCAGGTCGAACGTCCACCTTGAACATCCCCCGGAGAATACCCGACAACGCACCCGGCGGCGGCCGGTACGGCACTTTCCCGCTGGTCAGCGTGTCGACCACGGCCGCCGTCGCCGCGGTGGCCGCACGTCCCTGCCCGACCAGCTTCCACGCGCCAATGATGCGCTGCAACGACTCGCGATACTGCGGTACCAGCGCTCCCCTCGCGTCGGGAGTCGGCACGCCGGCGGGCGCGAGGGCCTGCACGATCACTTCCCACTTCCCGACCTGAAGCAGCCAATTGCTGATCGTGGTGTCCGCGGCCCCCGCGAATTGCACACGGTCGCGGGGCGCAAACACCGACAACCAGAGCCGGATGGTCGCCGGGTCGAGCTGCCCCTCACGCCACGTCACGAGTGGCTCGTCCCCCCCAGACTTCTGCATGGGGTCGACGGCGAAGACGCGCATCCGCTCCACGGCGCCTGCGGGAACCTTGAGGTCGTGCGCCCACCGCATGCTGTCCGTGTACGCCACGTTTTCCGCCTCAGCGAGCCGAGGCTGCAGCCATGCCTTGAGGCCCGGCCGCGATTCAGCGACGGTCGCACGCCGGAGAATGTGCAGCCCGCGGGGTGACGGCACCAACTGACTGATCTCGTTCGGCGCGAGGTTCCAGATGGCGTTGGCGATCGAGCGCGGCAGGTCGCCGAACTCTGCCGCAGGCATGTAACCGTCCGCGTTCTTGTAAACGGAGTCGTTGGAGTACTCGCGCACCAGCGCGAGGTACGATTCGCCAGTGTTTGCCCGGTCGCGCAGGCTCTTCGCAAGTTGCGCCCGTTCCCGATTCGCGAGCGAAGTATCACGGACGTTCATCGGAAGAAGGATCTGCTGAAAGACTCGCGCGTTCCCCGTGCTGAAAATGGAGTCGGCCTCGGCATCGCTCGGCTCCGGCCGCGCTTGGAGTCGTTCCATGGCGAACTGCTGGAGCAGGCCCCGCACCGCATCAGGCCGCAGCGCCCGATCCACCAGCACCGAGTCGAACAGGTCGACATCCGTGCGCTCGGCGTGCTGCAGCAGCGCCACGTCGATCCACGCCGACACGACCATGTCGGCGGCCACGCGACTCGTCGGTTCAGGGATGCGAAGCAGGTACTCCTCCAGCATCGCGCCGGTGAGCTGCGATCCTTCGGCGTCGACGATCACCGCCTTCCGCGCGTCCTCGATCGACGGCGCGCCGCTGCAGGCCGCGCCGGCGAGCGCCGTGCCGAGGACGAGAAACCGGGCCGAGCGAACCACGCCTGCGATCAAGCCAGTCATGCCACATCCGGGGAGGAGGTATCCCGCAAGATACGCACACGGGGGGGCCCCGTCAGGAGCCCCCCCGTGTGTCGAGCCTTTTCGCCTGATCAGGGTCGAGCGCCAACCGCCACGCGAGGGAGCCGCTCGTCACGCTGCGCTGCCTGCCACGCGAACGCGGCCAGCACGGCGGAATTCCACTTCATGTCGTCCGGATTGATCTTCTCGTAGACGTCCATGTTGGAGTGGTGAGTCCGCGAGCCGTAATCCAGTCCATCCTGGATGAACTGGAAACCGGGAAGGCCGAGGGCCTCGAATGACTGGTGGTCGGTGCCGCCCGTGCTACTTATGGTGACTGTGGTCATGCCATCGGCGCGGAACGGTGCCATCCACTCGGTGAAGATCGGCCCCACGCCGGCGTTGGCCTGCTGGTAGACGCCACGAATCTTGCCGCCGCCGTTGTCCACGTTGAAATACGCCGCAAACTTTTCGTAGTCCTTCGTCGGCTTGACGCCCATCGAGTCTCGCGTGCCGAAGTGTTTGGCCACGTACGCGCGCGAACCCATCAGCCCCTGCTCCTCGCCTGTCCAGAGCCCGATACGGATGGTGCGGCGTGGCTTGAGATCGAGCGTCTTGAGGATGCGCATCGCTTCCATCATCGTCGCCGAACCGGCGGCGTTGTCGGTGGCACCTGTGCCGGAGTGCCACGAATCGAAGTGGCCGCCGATCATCACGACTTCGTCCTTGAGCTTCGGATCGGTGCCCGGGATCTCGGCGATCACGTTGAACGACGTCGAATCGGCCGGGTAGAAATGGTTCTTCATGGTGAGCTCGAGCGTCACCGGAATGTTGCGCTCCGCCATGCGCCAGATCCGGCCGTACGACTCATACGCCACATGCACCATCGGCACCTGCGGCGCCTTGAGGTCGCGACGCGCGCCGTTGTCGGTGAATAGCGTGCCGTCGCCGCCGCGGGCAAGCATCAGGATCGCACCGGCGCCCTGCTGTTCCATGAACCGCAGCGCGCTGGTATCGGTCGTCACGTTGAAGCGCCGCGGCCCCGCAACTCGGCCTGCGAAGTTGCCGCGACCCGCGCCCGCGGGCGGCGGCTGTGCAGCGGCCATCTCGGCGAGGCGTTCATCGGTGAGGCGAGTGCCATCGGGCGTGAACCGCGTCGACGGAAGGCCGTTCGGCCCGACCAGCATGACGAACTTGCCCTGCAGTTTACCGGTGTACGCGGCCTTGAACGATTCAAACGTCATCGCGGTGTCGGCCGGGATGGTCACCACGCCACCGGTGAGGGTGCCGTTGGTGCCAGCCGACCAAGCGCGCGGTGCGGCGTTGACCTGGAAGAAGTTTGGCGCGGTCGACACGAAGGTGAAGCGCTCGTTGGCCCAGCCGAGCCCTGCGGGGGTCGACCACGGCTCCATCTCGACGTTGCTGAGGCCCCATCCCTTCATGGTGGATGCAGCCCACTTGCCGGCGGCGGTCAGATTGGGCGACCAGGTCAGGCGCGGCCCGTAGACGTCGGTTAGCCAGCTCATGATGTTCATGACTTGGGAGTTGTCCATCGCCTCGGTGCGGATTCGGCTGATGGTCGCGGCGTCGACCTTTTCTTGGGCGGCCAGCGGAGTGACCAAGGCCAGCACTGTGAGGGCGATGAGCGAGCAATTGCGGACAGCGGCCATCCGCGGTGCGGCTGCCACGGCAGCGAGCGACATGAAGGACTCCGATCGGGTGGTGGGGACAACAAGATGGTACGCAGGCGGGGGCCGGGAGGTTGGAAGCCACCGGCTCGTCCGGCTAAGTTGTCTCGCGCACAGGGGCGGTAGCTCAGTTGGCAGAGCACCTGCTTTGCAAGCAGGGGGTCAAGGGTTCGATTCCCTTCCGCTCCATCCCCACTCATCGCGCCATGAGGTCGAGCGGGTGGGCGCTGGCGTGCCCAATCGCGAAGCACTGCTTGACAGTTCGTGCACTAACCCTTACAACTGAATGTAACCGTTTACATCCAAAGGTTGCGCAATGACGTCCGGCGCTACCGCCGGACGTCGGTCCCCACGCACCGTTCGAGGCGCCCACGTCGCATCGACCGCCGGTCTCGATCACCATCAGGGATGTGGCCCGCGCCGCAGGCGTGTCGGTGGCGACCGTATCCCGGGCCGTCAACGACAGCTCCTTGGTCACCGACGCGACCCGCCAGCACGTTGCGGCGATCGCCAGGCGGCTGGGTTACATGCCCCACGGTGGCGCCCGCAGCCTCGCGACCCGGCGAACCCACACCATCGGTGTACTCCTGCCGGACCTCTACGGCGAGTTTTTCTCGGAAGTAATCCGGGGCATCGACCTCACCGTTCGCCCTGCGGGTTATCACTGCCTCGTCTCGAGCGCGCGCCACAATGGTGCCCAGCTTGAGGCCGCACTCCGTTCCATGCTGGGTAGGGTCGATGGGGTGATCCTGATGTCGCCGGAATTCAGCGGCGAGATCTCGCGTCGAACGCTCCACGCAGGATTCCCCGTGGTTCTGCTCAACTGCCCATCGCCCGACCCGGCGTTCGACAGCCTCACCATCGCCAACTATGAGGGGGCGTACGGCATGGTGCGGCATCTGGCGGAGCTCGGGCATCGAAGGATCGCGATCATCCAGGGTGCGGCCGGAAATTTTGACGCGACCGAGCGGCTCCGCGGATATCGCGCGGCGATGCGTGACGCGGAACTCGCGCCTGACGTGGGCCTCGAGTTCGCGGGCGACTTCACCGAGGAATCAGGCGCGGAAGCCGTGCGCGCGATGCACGAGATGCCCGACCGCCCGACGGCGATCTTTGCGGCCAACGACTCCATGGCCATCGGCGCGCTCGCGGCGCTTCGCGAGGCGGGGATCTCGGTGCCGGACCAAATGTCCCTAGGCGGCTTCGACGACATCCCGATGGCGCGGTATGTCACCCCTGCCCTGACTTCCGTGCACGTCGACATCAGTGCTCTTGGCGAGCGCACCGCAGCGCGGCTCCTCGCCAAACTCGAAGGACCTGCCGATGCACGGCGGATTCGCCATACCGTGCCGGCCACCCTCGTGGTTCGGCGCTCCTGCGGGGCGCTGCCGAACTGATGTCATACTCACCGCGCGAATGCTGTTCCCCGTACACCATCATGGAGGATTGCTGAATGACGCTTCATCGATTTGCACCAGCGCTGCGGGGTCTCCTGGTTCCGGGACTCACGCTCGCTGCCCTGCTCGGAGCCCAGTCGCTCGGTGCGCAGACCAGCACCGGCAGCATTCGCGGGACCATCACGTCCACCGACGGGCGGGCAATCCCCGATGCCAACATCACGGCGACGAACGTCGCCAACGGTGTCACGCGATCGACGACGAGTCGCGCGGACGGAACGTACAACCTGCCTGGCATGGTGCCGGCGAGTTACACCCTTGCGGTGCGCAACATCGGCAGCGGCGCCCAGGAGCGCCGCGTCGTCGTGCGGATCGGCGCAACGCAGATCCAGGACTTCTCGCTCGGCACCGTTGCCGTACAGCTGCAGGAGATCCTGGCGCAGGCTGCTGCCGCGGTGGAAACCCGCTCCACCGAAGTAGCGACCAACGTCACGCCGGCCCAAGTCGAGAACCTGCCGAAGTCGGACCGGAACTTTCTGGCGCTTGCGGTCCTGGCGCCGGGCGTCCGCCTATCGGGGGACCGGGTCGGTGACACCCGAAAGACGATCAGCGCCGGCGCCCAGGGCCCGGAGCAGATCAACGTCTTCATTGACGGGGCCAGCTACAAGAACGACATCCTCAAGGGGGGCGTGGCCGGCCAGGACGCAAGCCGTGGCAATCCCTTCGCTCTGAACGCGGTGCAGGAGTTCCGGGTAATTACCCAGAACTACAAGGCGGAATACCAGAAGGCCTCCAGCGCCATCATCACCGCCACCACGAAGTCGGGCGGCAATGTCTGGACCGGAAACGCCTTTTTTGCCTATCAGAACAAGAGCCTGGTGGGCCTGGATACCTTCCAGCTCGTCGACAGGATGGCCAATCCCACCACGTTTCGGCAGCCCGACTACAAAAGGAACCTGGTCGGCGTCAGCGCCGGCGGGCCGCTGATCAAGAACAAGCTGTTCTTCTTCGGGTCGTACGAAGGGAACTACCAGGATCGCTCCAACCGGGTCAGCATCGTGCCCCAGACCGGCTTTCCGGCGCTCGACACCATCAATTTTTCCCAATACAACGGCGACTTCGGCTCGCCTTTCCGTTCGTCGCTTTTCTTCGGCAAGCTCTCCTACGCGATGAGCGAGAACTCTTCGATGGAGTTCAGCCTCAATACCCGCTCGGAGAACGATATCCGGGATTTTGGCGGGCTTACCGCCTTTTCCGCGGCCACCAACTTCAAGAACGCAGTGACCACCGGGCTGGCCAAGCACAGCTATTTCAAGGGGACGTGGCTTAACGAGGCGATGCTCAACTGGCAGAGCTACCGCTACAATCCGGTGGCCAATACTCCGGACCAGGTCAACCGGTTCTTCGGGTTCGGCTGCTGCGCCCAGATCGGTGGCAATATCTCCAGCCAGGACTTCTCTCAGAAGCGGCTGTCGCTGCGCGATGACCTGACCTATTCTGGGTGGCAGATGGGCGGCGCCCATGTGCTCAAGGCGGGACTCAACGTCGACTTCAGCAAGTACGACATCCTCAAGCAGAACGCCGAGAACCCCCGCTTCGTGTACGAGCCCTGGTTCAACAACTTCCAGATTCCCCAGCGGGTCGAGTTCCAAGCCGGCGACGCGCATCTCAATACCAACAACAATCAGATCGGGGCCTACCTCCAGGACGATTGGAGTCCCTCGTCCCGGCTGACCATCTACCTCGGCGCGCGCTGGGACTACGAGTCGGCCGCGATCAACACCAAGTATGTCACTCCGCCCGACGTAGTCGCGGCCCTCACGGCGAACCAGAGCCGGCTCTTCCGTCCCCTCGACCCGGACCGCTATTTCACCGACGGCACCAAGCGTAGCCCGTTCAAGGGTGCCATTCAGCCGCGGGGAGGATTTTCATATGGCATTACCAAGGACAACCACACCACACTGTTCGGCAGCGTCGGCATTTTTTACGACCGGACGATCTTCGATCTCGCCACCGAGGAGAAATTTGCGCTGCAGCACCCCGGCTACAAGATCGAGTTCTATCCCAACGGAGGCCCCGCCGAGGCGGGCAAGGCGGAATGGCGCAACTCGTATCTCACTGATCCAGCCTCAGTGATCGCGCTCGCGGCCAACCGGCAGTTCAATACCCGGGAGATCAAGCTCTTGCCCAACGATCTCAAGCCGCCCAAGTCCACCCAGTTCAGCGCGGGAGTCCGCCAGCTCCTCGGCGATTTTGCGGTCGAGCTGGCGTACAACGGGGTCCGGAGCAGCAACACACCGAGCTTCTATTGGGCCAACGAGGACTTCACTTGCGCAGAGCGTTCGTTTGGCGTGCCGGGCTGCCTTGTGCGCCGCGATATCCCGGGGTTTGGCACGGTGCTATTCCTGGACAATACCGGCAAGACCTGGTACGACGCGGCCACGCTCAAGATCGATCGTGCCTACCGACAGGGTACCCGGTTCGGGTGGGGCGGCGGCATCGCGTATACGATGGCCAAGCGACAGACCGAGGGGTTCAACGACGACTTCAGCCGGTTCAGCGAGAAGGATTATCCCAAGCAGGTTCGCAACGACGAGCCCCACCGCATGGTGGCTAACTGGGTGATCGGGATGCCGGCCGTGCTGGACCTCTATTTCAGCGGAGTTGCGACCGTGGGAAGCGGAACCAATCTCGACATCGGCGATCGGAACGGTGGCACCGGCAATCCGCTCAATGCCGGGGGCTTTAATACCCCGACCTACAAAATGCTGGACCTCCGTCTCAAGAAGGATTTCTCGTTCAGCCGGTATCGTTTCGGACTGACCCTTGACGGGTTCAACGTCCTCAACACCCAGAACCTCGGGTGTTACAACGTATTCAACCCAGCGGATCAGAATTTCGGCAAGGCCGGATGCACCATCTCCGACCCGCGCCGGATACAGATCGGGGCCGAGTACGGCTTCTAGCCGAATCGCTGTCCACACCGAGTGCGCCGAGGGGCACCCGTAGGGTGCCCCTCGGCCACGCCATTTCGCGGGGCGATAACCATGTCCGTTTTTCCGGCGCGCTCCGTGGCGCTTCCCGTCCTGCTGCTGGCGGGCATGCTATCGTGCAGCACCAACAGCACGGCACCATTGCCGCCGTCATCCCCACCCAGTCCAGTGCGGATCGACGCCCTGCTCGACACCGTGTCACGCCGCACGTTCGCATTCTTCTGGGAGCGGTCGCCTGCCTCCACAGGACTTACTCCCGATCGGTGGCCGACGCCATCCTTTTCGAGCATCGCCGCGGTGGGATTTGCCCTCACGGCGTATCCCATCGGGGTGGAGGAGCGATACATCTCGCGTGATGCCGCCGCGCAAAGAACGCTTACGACGCTGCGCTTCATGTACCAGCTCCCGCAGGGCTCGGCGTCGAGCGGCACCGCGGGACACCGCGGCTTCTTCTACCACTTTGTCGACGCGACAACCGGGCTTCGGTTCAAGACCGTCGAGCTCTCCACCGTCGACACCGCGCTCCTGCTCGCGGGCGTGTTGTTCTGCCAAGAGTATTTCGACGGCACATCCGTTGCGGAGGCGGCGATTCGCGCGTACGCCGACTCGCTCTACCGGCGCACCGAGTGGGACTGGGCGCAGCCCCGTCCACCTCTGATCGCGATGGGTTGGACACCGGAGGGCGGATTCCACAACCTCGACTGGCGGGGTTATAACGAGGCGATGATCGTCTATCTCCTTGCGCTTGGATCTCCGACGCACCCGATCAGCACCGCGGCGTGGCCTGCTTGGACCTCGACCTACACCTGGGGCACGTTCTACGGGCAGTCGCACGTGGGCTTCGCGCCGCATTTCGGCCACCAATATTCGCAGGTGTGGGTCGACTTCCGAGGCATTGCCGACACGTACATGCGAGCACGGGGCATTGATTACTTCGAAAACTCTCGCCGCGCGACCTACGCTCAACGGGGGTACGCCAGCGCCAACCCTATGGGCTGGGTCGGCTACGACGCCAACGTGTGGGGACTCACGGCCGCCGACGGGCCAGCCGACATAACCCGCACCGTCGGTGGGGTGTCGCGCCGCTTCTTCACCTATGCTGCACGGGGCGCGTCGTACAACGAGATCCGCGATGACGGCACGATCGCACCGACCGCCGCGGCGGCCTCACTGCCGTTCGCGCCCGAGATTGTCGAGCCCGCGCTGCTGGCGATGCGGCAGCGCTACGGATCTGCACTGATCGGACAGTACGGATTCCTCGATTCGTTCAATCCGACGTGGACCTGGATGGACACGCCGTTGCAGCACGGGCGCGTCGTGCCCGGCCTCGGATGGTTCGATACCGACTACCTCGGGATCGACCAGGGGCCAATCCTGGCGATGATCGCGAATCATCGGTCGGACCTAGTCTGGAAGCACATGCGAAAGAGCCCATACCTCATCGCCGGCCTTAGGCGCGCCGGTTTCCAGGGTGGTTGGCTGGACCGCGCTCCATGATCAGCCGGCGTGTCGCCGTTCTGGCGCTGATGGGTATGGTCGCGGCGTGCCGCCCGGCAGAGTCAGGGGTCACGCTCCGATTCTGGGCGTTCGGCCGGGAGGGTGAAGTCGTGCAGGAACTGGTGCACGGATTCGAGCTCGAGCACCCCGGCGTGCACGTGCGGGTGCAGCAGATTCCGTGGAGCGCCGCACACGAAAAACTGCTCACCGCCATCGTCGGGCGCGCCGCGCCCGACGTCGCGCAAATGGGCAACACCTGGATTCCCGAGATGGTCACACTCGGTGCACTCGCCCCCGTAGATCTCGGTGCGGCCGCCAGCAGCTACTTCCCCGGCATCCTGGCGACCAATACCGTCAACGACACTCTGTACGGGCTCCCGTGGTACGCGGACACCCGAGTGCTCTTCTACCGAAAGGATCTCCTTGCCCGGGCCGGTTTTGCGGAGATGCCGACCACGTGGGAGGGGTGGCGCGATGCTATGAAGGCGATCAAGCGCGGCGCGGGACCCGGGCAGTACGCCCTCCTCCTCCCGCTCAACGAGTGGCCTCTGCTGGCGATCCTCGGCCTGCAGGCTGGGAGCGAACTGATCGATAGTGCCGGATTTGGCCAGTTCTCCGGCGCGGAGTTCGAGCGCGCCTTTTCGTTCGTGCTCGCGCTCTATGCCGACAGCCTCGCCGCTCCCGTGACCAGCAGCCAAGTGTCGAACCTCTACCAGGAATTCGAGCGCGGCACCTTCGCGATGTACATCTCGGGTCCGTGGAACCTCGGCGAGTTCAGGAGAAGGCTCCCGGCCTCGATGCAGGATGCATGGGCCACCGCGCCACTGCCGGGTCCAGACGGCGAGGAGAGTCGGGTGTCCCTGGCAGGCGGGTCGAGCCTCGTCGTATTCCGATCGTCGCCACGGCAGGCCCTCGCACAGCAGCTCATCGAGTACCTGTCGCGACCCGAGCAGCAGGCCGCGTTCTACAGACTGACCGGGGATCTCCCAGCACGCCGCGATGCGTGGACCGATGCGACTCTTGCCAACGATCGAACCGCCAACGCGTTCCGCCTCCAGCTTGACCGCACCGTACCGACACCGATGGTTCCCGAATGGGAAGAAGTGACGACCAAGCTCATGGACAACAGTGAAGCGGCGATCCGCGGGTCCCGGACGCCGCGTCAGGCCCTCGCCGACCTCGACGCCGATGTTGACCGTGTCCTCGAACGGCGTCGGTACCTGCAGTCCCGCCAGCGCGACGCGCGCCCATGACCCGCCATGAACGCTCCATCGAGTCGCGCACGGGATGGCTGTTCGTCGCTCCTGCGCTGCTCCTGATCGGGGTGTTCTTCGCGATCCCGGTCCTGGGCGCATTTGTCCTGTCGTTCACCGACTTCGACATCTACTCGGTGGGCGACATCTCCAGCACGCGCTTCGTCGGCATCGGCAACTACGTGGCGCTGATGGAGAACCCGCTCTTCTGGACCGCCACGCGCAACACACTCTACTTCGTCCTGATAGGCGGCCCGCTGTCGGCCGCGGTGTCACTGGGTGCGGCGCTGCTGGTGAATTCCAAAATGGCGCGGTTTCGCCCCTTCTTCCGGAGCGCGTTCTTCGCGCCATGGGTGACCACGCTGGTCGCGATGGCGCTGGTGTGGCGGTACATCTACCACGCCGAATATGGACTTCTCAACGCTGCACTTGGGGTTGTCGGAATCGGCCCGATCGACTGGCTCGGCAGCACGGCGTGGTCGATGCCGTCGCTCATCCTCCTCTCCGTCTGGAAGAATTTCGGCTACAACATGCTGGTCTTTCTCGCCGGGCTGCAGAGCATTCCCGACGAACTCTATGAGGCGGCGTCGCTCGACGGCGCCGGCGCGTGGCGACGGTTTCGTCACGTCACCCTGCCGATGCTCGGGCCGACGTTCGTATTCGTTGGTGTCGTCACGATGATCGCGTCATTCCAGGTGTTCAGCGAGCCGTATGTGATGACCCAGGGCGGGCCGCTCAAGAGCACTCTCACGCTCGTGCTGCTCATGTATGAACAGGGCTTCCGGTGGTGGCGACTCGGGTATTCGGCGTCGATTGCCGTGGTGCTGTTCGTGCTCACCGCGGCCGGGACCGTGCTGCAGCTGTACCTGCAGCGCAAGGCGGCGCGATGACGCGCTGGACCGGGCGTCGCGTGCTGCTGCACCTGGTACTGGTGATCGGTGCCGTCCTCGCCGCCACGCCACTGCTGTGGATGGTGTCCGCGTCGTTCATGCCGGCCGGGTCGGCGAACGCGTCGCCGCCGCCGCTCGTGCCGAGCGCCCCGACGCTTGAGCACTACCGCGCGCTGTTCACGTCGCTCAACCTCGGCCGCTACTTCATCAACAGCCTCGTGATCTCGATCGGCGGGACGTTGCTCGCTGTGACCATCACCGGGCTCGCTGGCTTTGCATTCGCCAAGCTCCGGTTCACCGGCCGCGACGCGACGTTCCGTC
>JBDSMU010000136.1:0-36234 GCA_039915685.1 Gemmatimonadales bacterium
GGCCAAGGCTGGTTGACGATGGTCATGTCGACTTCACCCTTGACGCCCGCGCCGAGCACGATCGAGCGCCCGGAGACCTTGGCAAAGGCGCGAATCACTTCGTTGATCGGGGTACGGTCGAAGTCGACCGAGATCCGGCGATCATCCTGGCGGGTCTCGTCGCGCAACTGCACGGCGCTCGACGACATTTGCGTCGATCGAACCGGGTCAGCCGCCACCGAGCGCGGCGAGGGCGACGCGGCCGCGAGGATGGCCCGAGGTGCGGGCACCTGCCCAGGGAGTGCCGACCACTTCTCGAAATCGCGGTCGACGTATGCCACCGTGATGACGCCCGCCGTGCCCTTGTCGAGGGTGTAGGCGGGAAGTCGATCGAACTCGAGAACGAGGCGCACCACCGACTCGGAGTGCTGCTTCGCCCTGACCGCTCGCACCGCCCCGCGGCGGAGCCCGTCATAGGCGTCGAGGTCGCCGAGGGTGGCACCCTCGAGGTCGATGACAAGCCGATCGGGATCGGTGTAGGTCACCTCGCGGATGGTCACGGGGCCAGACACGCCGATCGCGAAGCGTGCCGTGCCGCCGCTGCTACTCAGCGAGAGCGAGTTAATGGTACCAACCGGGGCCGGCCGGATGATCCCCGGACCAACGAACAGCGTCGGGATCAGGAGCCAGGCATGGGAGCGGAGCATCATCATCCTTCGTCCTCCATCGGGCGGAGCGAGTAGGTCTGTTCACGAACGTTGCCGTAGTCGTCAAACCGCAGCGTCGCCGTCACGCGCGTCATGCCCGATACGTAGAGGCGCCCGATGCGTTCACCCGGGTGCACGGTGTGGCGGCGATTGCTGCCATTTTCGCGAAAGATCGCCACGCTGTTGCGGGCGTTCCGTTCATCATAGAGCACGGCGGTGAGCACGAGGTCGGTCAGTGCCGGTCCGCTCACGGTCGTGGTGATCATCGACCGGAATGGGTCCCGCGACGAACCCGAATAGCCGAACGACTCCCGGAGAAGCGGGCGCTCGCCCGCGGCGGCCAGCGTATCGATGGCTTGAAGCATCGAGGCATCGACGCCACCGCCAGACCGCTTGGCCGCATTCGCCGCGGCGATCTCGGCATTCGCAGCGACCGCCGAGTCTGACAGAACGGGGTCTGCGGTGTCGCTGCTGCCGCAGGCGACCAGCAGCATCAGGAGACCCGCGCAGGCGTGGTTACGGGACATCGAGGGAATCTCCTGCCAGCTGCGCCTTGGTGAAGGTGCGCACCGTGAACCGCGCCTCGAGCATGGCGGTCGTGTCACCGAGCGCCCGGGCCTGCTCGGGCATCGCCGCAACGATGGCGACTTCGCCCGGCACGATGATCCGCCTCAATGAGGCGACGTCGGTGAGGAACTCGCCCACCTGGTGATAGTGCCCGATGACCGACATCTGGAAGACATATGTGTCGAATGGATCCGGTCCCGGACGCGGCGGCTGCGGCACAAATCCGGACGTGGTCAGTCCACGAACCTTGGCGCGGATCAGGATGTCGTCAAGCAGGTCGGCGACTTCATTCTGGTCGGGAACGAGGGTGCGCAGGACGCTGAGGGTGCTGCGGTACGCTTCGGTTCGCTTGCGCACGTCCTCGACCGAGCCCTTGGCCAAGTCGCGCTTTGCCGTGTCGATCTGCGCCCGTAGGGTGACCAGCGTATCGCGCATCGAATCGACGCGCTCCATCCGGGCATGAACGCCCTCGATACCGATCATCGAGAGGCCGTCACCGGTGTATCCGGCGTAGGCGACGAAGACCGACACCAGAGTCAGCAGGATCAGCGTGGACTTCGGGATATCAGCCATGCGTCACCTCACCACCGATTCGAGCACCGGGACGGTCTGGATGTGCAGCGAATCCGCACGGACATAGGTCGCCTGGATGATGAAGGTGTTCAGGGCGCGATTGCCCTCGACCACCGTGCCCGCCTCGACTGGGACCACGTTCATGAGCCACGGACTCGCCTCGAGTTGGCGAAGGAAGGTCGTGAGGTTCTGCAGGTCGCTGGTCCGGCCGACGATCCGCACCACCATCGGACCGATTCCGGTGGAATCGAGGTCGACCGAATTGGAAGCGCCGACACTTCGGACTTCAGTGAGCCAGGTGTAGCCTGGCATCGCGCCCGCGATCTCGTCAAGGATATGCGGCCATACGTAGCGTTCCTGGTCGACATTGGCGATCGTGCCGATCTGTCCGAGAATGGAGTCGCGCACCCGCTCCTCACGCCGCTTCTGGCGGAGGAAGTCCGAATAGCGGGAGTGTTCGGCGCGCGCCTCGGCGAGTTGCGGCTTGAGGAGCGCGCGCTGTGATGCGGTGTATGCCCAGGTGATCCCGAGGAAGAGGACTGTCAGCACCGCGCTGCCCACCGCGACGGCGAGCCACGGTTCCTTGATCCCCTCGCGAAGCGAAGCGAACTGGGTGCGGATGTCCCCGAAGGCTGCGCGCCGTGAGGCTTGGCGCTTGACGCCGGGTCGGAGGTTGATCGTGATCATCGGATGTGCCTCCTCATGCCGCGGATCGCAGGGCGAGGCCGACCGGAAGCATCAGCAGAGGTGCCACCTGGTCCATGGAATGTTCGCCGAACGCGCCCGGTGCGACGTCGAGTCGCTCCACCGGGTGGGCTTGGGTCACCGGAATGCGAAGTCGGTCGGCGAGCGCCGATGCCAGTCCCGGAACCCGCGATCCGCCGCCGGTGACATAGAGGCGTGACAGCGTGCCGGCCTGTCGCGCTGTCGTCTGGAGGAACGCTGCAGCCCGTTCAATGCCCAGCGCCATTTCCTCGGCACGGGCCGCGACATGGCTGGCGAGTGCCGGATCCAGCTCGCCGCCTCGTACGACGCGATCGGCCGCGTCGAGTGCCATACCCCGTTCGCGCTGTAGATCCTCGCGAAGGCGTCGGACGCCAACCGGCAGATCTCGGGTGAGGACCGGTACGCCGTCCTCAAGGAGGTTCACGGTCGTCGTCTCGTGACCAATGTTCGCGAGCGCCACGACGCCACGCATTGCCTCTGGGTAGTTGCGCTCGAAGGCGTTGTGAAGGGCAAACGCCTCCACGTCGATCACAGCGGCGTCGAGCCCGATTTCGCTGAGCAGTGCCATCTTGGACTCGACGAGCTCGCGCTTCGCCGCCACCAGGATCACCTGCATCTGCAGGCCGTCACCCTCAGGATCCAGGATCTGGAAATCGAGTTCGACGTTCTCTGGATCGAACGGCACGTGCTGGTCGGCCTCCCAGCGAATCACGTCGCGGGCGGCCTGGTCGGACATGCGGTCCATCAAGATCTTCTTGATGATCACGTCACGCCCGCCAACGGCAACCACGACATCTCGCGTTTTGATCTGGGCGGAGGCGAGCAGGGACCGGACCGCTTCGGCCACGAGCATCGGGTCCATGACCTCGCCCTCGACGATGGCGTCGTCGGCCACGGGGGCGATGGCGACCTTCTCAAGCACCGGCTGGCCGGAGCCATGATTGATCACGACGGCCTTGATGTAGCCGCTGCCGATATCGAGGCCGACAGTCGATCGTACGCGCGGGAAGAGCGCCATAGGAGCCCGGATTGTGCGGTGGATGATTGCCATACGGTACCGCCGGAGTGGCGGAGAGTCAAGCGAGGCACCGATAGACAAACTGTTGTTGTTATGGTACTTACGGCTCTTGCCCCTGAGGATTGGGGGGGAGCGCCCCCCGAATCGTTTCCGGTATCGGTCGCACTCCCCGTGCCACGCGTTCAGAACCGGCTGCGCCCCCTCAACACCCGAAGAGTATCGGACGCCCCGAGCGAGAGCACGAGGGTACGAGTCGTAGCGCCGACAAGGGAGTCCGTGGACGTGCGAAGTTCGGCAGCGGCGGTGAGCGCGATGAGGGAGTCGCGGCGCAACGCGGTCATGCGGATTCGCCACGCGCCACGTTGCACATCGGGGAGCGCAGTCGCAATTCCGGGGGGCAGCTGGTGAAGGAGTGAGTCGCTCGCCAGCCTCGTCTCCGCGATCGCGGTGCCTGCCACCAACTCCCCCTCGATCGCGAGGCGCACGGCACCCACCGCTCGGACATCGTGGATCACCGTCCAAAGCGCCGCAACGACCAACCCCTGCAGCAGGACGACCGCACCGAGCACGAGCAGCAGCGCAACGCCCTTGCGGCGCGAGATCATGGTTGGACGAGCAGGACGCGCAGCGTTCGTGCGCCCAGCGGTCCGATGAATGGCACGGTGGTGGTGAACGCGTCGGTATCGACGGTCCACGGTGCAGCGACGGCCATAACGGGGCCGGCGAAGGGCTGGATACTTCCCGGTCCGGTGGTGAGCATCCCAACCCAAGTGCGTCCCCCGCTGGAGTACACCGCGAGCCGAACCGCTTCGTAGAACTGCGCGATGGGCTGGTCGGGAGGCCGGTCGAGGTGATACGTGGTCGCGGATTCACCGCCGCAGGTCGACGCCCACGTGGCCAGCAGGGCGGCCGATTGCCAGGCGCTGTCGGGTCCTTCGAGGATCAACGCGCTGTCGCGCCCGCCGACTGCCTGCCGCTCGGCACCCCAGTCCTGGTCAAGTATCGTGACGGTCGAATCGGTGACGCGGCAGGCCAGCGCGGCACCGAGCGGCCGCCGGTAACGGACCTCCTGGGCCGTGGTGAGCATTATGTCGCCTTGCACCGCGTCGCCAAGATCGCGCCGCAACAGGGTCGCAAGGGTGAGCGAGCCACGACGTTGCGAGGTCACTTGCCGGACATGCCCACCGGCACGCGCCACCCCTTGCACCGCCGTGAGGACGACGGTCGACAGGACGCCGAGCAGGACGAGGACCACCAGCAGTTCGGCGAGCGTGGTGCCCGTCTCGTGGCGGGCTACCGGCCGCATCGGAGCGTCAGGGCAAGTGGTGCGCGGCCCGGTGTGGCCGGGAGGACGAGCGAGGCGGCAGCAGGCGGTCCGCTCACGCAGGCTGGTGCGCGTTCGCTGTTGTGCCACGCCTGCCATCGCTCCGCATCGACGCGCGATCGGGCGGTGGTGTCCCGGGACATGCGCTCGACCGCGAGCATGGCGGATAACGACGCCATCGTCACGACGTTGAGCAACAGCACCGCAACGACAAGTTCCACCAGCGACACACCCCGACGTACAGACATTTGCCGCCTCCCTGAGTGGAGGCAACATGCTGTGCTGTGGGTCGGGGCAGTGGGCGCAACGACGCGAGCCGGCTACGCTTTCGCGCAACCGGCTCGGGTCACATCCCCCCCACGGGGATTCTCAGCTACAGGCGAAGACTCCGTCGCCCGTGGTTCCGCTGCCAACCGTCACGGTACACTGCTTCGGCGTCGCGGTGATGCTTGCGTTACTGACCGTAGCGGTGAACGATGCAGCCGTTCCCGCCATCAACGGCGTGTTGCCCACGGACGGGGTGAAGATCGTCGATGACAGCGAAGTGGTGTAGGTCGCGTTGTCGTAGTAGTACGCTTCCTGCGCCGTCATGATGTTCTTCAGGTCCGTCTTCACCGTCGCCAGCTTGGCTTTGTCTTTCGTCGCCGCGAACTTCGGGATCGCAATTGCTGCCAGGATCCCGATGATCACGACCACGACCAGCAATTCAATGAGCGTGAAACCCCTGCGCCGACTCGCACACACATGCGCCTCGCTCATGAAGAGGAATACTCTGGATCAGGTGCAGGCGAAGACGCCGTCGCCCGTGGTGCCGCTGCCAACCGTAACCGTGCAGGTCTTCGGAGTCGACGTGATGGTGGCGTTGGTGACCGTCGCGGTGAACGACGAAGCTCCGCCGGTCATGGTCGCGGTGTTCGGCACCGTCGGCGCGTAAAGCGTCGCCGTAAGCGCGCTCGAATACGCGTTGTTGTCCGAGAAGTACGCTTCCTGCGCCGTCTGGAGGTTCTTCAGGTCGGTCTTGACGGTGGCGAGCTTGGCCTTGTCCTTGGTGGCTGCGAACTTCGGGATCGCGATCGCGGCAAGAATGCCGATGATGACGACCACAATGAGCAGTTCGATCAGCGTAAAGCCCTTTCGGTTCCTGGCGAGCATGGTACGGCCTCCTTAATGCAGTTGAGTCGTGGTGGCGATGGAGGCCACCGGTGGGCCTCGCAGAATGAAGTAGCAACACCAGTGCCAATCCGGTGGGCCCTTCTCAAACGACGTATTGACAACGGTTTAGCAGGTGACGAGTGCGCGGTGCGCATTCGGGGAGCCCGGCCCAACCCACGTACTTTGCACGGTTAAGCGATCACCATGACCGTCTTTACCATCCACCGCAGGATTGCATGAGATCTCACATTTGGCGGTACGGGGTTCTGGTTGCACTGCTGTCGTTCGCGTCTTCGATGATGACCCTCCGCAACAACTACACCCAGGACGACCGGCCCGCGATCGTCGAGGACGGGCGCGCCCACGATCCGGCCCAGTGGCATCGCTACTGGTCGGAACCGTACTGGGCAAGCCAGTTTGGCGGTGACCTCTATCGGCCGATGTCGTCGACTACCATGGCGGCGCAGTGGACGATGGGCGGCGGGGCACCCTTCGCGTTCAAGGCGGTTAGCGTCGCTGTGTATGCTGCGGCGTCGATCGCGGTGTTTTATCTCGCCCTCGCTGTCACCGGTCCAGTCACGGCATTGGTGGCGGCCATGCTGTTCGCAGTGCATCCCGTCCATGTGGAGGCGGTCGCTGTGGCCGTCAACCAGGCCGAGATCATCGTGTGTCTCCTCATGGCCCTTGCCGTGGGGCGATACATCACGGACCGGCGCCGCAACCAGGTAGATGGCCGCACCCGCTGGCTCCTGTTCGGAGCCACGCTGGTCGGCGTCCTTTATAAGGAAACCGCCGCCGTGCTTCCCGCCCTCCTCCTTGCCGCCGAGGGGATCATCCTGCTGCGAACCCCTCGCCGGTGGCGTGAGCTGTTCGACGTCATGGCACTGCAGGGTCTCGCCATCGCCACGGCGGGGGTGCTGCGGTACCGGGTGCACGGCAGCAACATGCGGGCGACCTTCACCGCCGAGGCCATCAGCGGTGCCACCATGTGGGAGCGACTGCTCTCGATGCTCGGCGGAGTCGTCCCGGAATGGTTTCGACTCTTGCTCTGGCCCGCGAACCTTCAGGCTGACTATTCGCCGCGGGTGATCGATCCGGCAGTCACCTGGGAAACCCCGCAGACCCTCGGCCTGGCGATCATCCTGCTGGTGGCGTTCCTCGCCTGGCGACTCCGCCATCGCGCACCCGCCTTCTCCTTCGGTGTCACCTGGACGGCAATCGGCCTCCTCCCGGTGAGCAACGTCCTGGTCCCGACCGGCATCATGCTCGCGGAGCGCACCCTGATCACACCGAGTGTAGGCGCGATGCTCGCGGTGGCAGCACTGGGTTCCCTTGCGGTGCGCGCAGTCGGTGCTCGGCGCCGACCCCTGGCCCGACAAGCCGGCTACGCCGTGGTGGCAGTGGTGCTCGTCATGGGCATCAGTCGGAGCTATTCGCGGCATCAGGTCTGGCGCACCCAACTCGGTCTGTGGCGACAGACGGTGATCGACGCGCCCGATGGCTACCGGGGGCGAGTGGCGCTCGGCGGGCTGATGCTGGAAATGGGTTGGACCGATCGGGGCGAGGCACAACTGCTGGAGGGGATCGCGCTGTGGGATGGATCATCAGGCCCGATCTTCACCCTCGCCGATCGGTATCGCCACAGCGAACGCTGTGTCGAGGCGGTGGCGCTCTACGAGAAGGCGCTGGCGATCGAGGAGTTCGCACCGGGCCGCGCGGGGATGGTGTCGTGCCGGGCGTTCCTCGGCCAGTATGCCCAGGCCCGGCGAGAGGCGTTCGACGGCCTGCGGATCGGCTTCTATTCCGAGATTTTCCGGGTATGGATCCGGACGCTCGATCAGGCGATGCGCACCGACGCGCCCGCTGGCACGGTACGCTTTCCGGTCAACATGAACCATCTGTTCGAGAGTGCCGTTCGCGAGGAAGGCGTCCTCGGTCGTACCCGCGTGGCAAAGGGGGTGCACGTGATGCCGGACAGCGGACAGTAGGTGGTGGCATACCTCCTCTTCTTCCTCTCCGGCGCCGCGGCGCTGATGTACGAGGCGGTCTGGACGCGGTATCTGGCATTGTTCGTGGGACACGACGCGTACGCGCAGGTGGTGGTGCTTGTGATCTTCCTCGGCGGCATGTCGGCCGGGGCATGGCTGATCTCTCGGCGCAGCACGTCGATCGCGCGACCCCTGAGGGCGTACGCACTTGTCGAGGCGGCGATCGGCGTGATCGGCCTCGCATTCCATGACATCTTCGTCGCCGCCACCGCGCTGGCCTACGACCACCTCTTTCCGGCGCTGGGCAGTGGTGCTGTCGTCGATGTGGCGAAGTGGACGCTCGCCGCGCTGCTGATCCTCCCCCAATCGATCCTGCTCGGAACCACCTTTCCGTTGATGAGCGCCGCCGTGCTTCGGGTGAAGCGTGAGCTGCCGGGGCGGGTGCTGTCGTGGCTCTACTTCACGAACTCGCTCGGGGCCGCGGTGGGCGTGCTGCTCGCGGGGTTTGTGCTGCTCGACCTTGCCGGCCTGCCGGGCGTGCTGGTCGCCGCCGGTGTTCTCAATCTCGTGGTCGCACTTGGCGCGATGATCCTTGGCCGCCAGTCGGCCGAAGACCCCGCGCCCCCACTTGTCGCGACCGAGCCGGGCGCCGCACCACCGGTGTCACGGCTCGAGCCACTGCTGCTCGCCACGGCATTCGGCACCGCGGTCGCCTCGTTCGCGTATGAGATCGACTGGATACGCATGCTGTCGCTGGTGCTCGGCAGCGCGACGCATTCGTTCGAACTGATGCTGTCGGCCTTCATCCTCGGCTTGGCCCTGGGTGCGCTGTACATCCGGCGTCGGATCGACCGACTGAAGAATCCGACGACCACGCTCGCGCACATCCAAGTGGCCATGGGCCTTCTGGCGGTGCTCACCTTGCCGGTCTATGTCGGTTCTTTCTCGTGGACCGCCGGGCTTTTGCGTGCATTCACACGCACCGACGAGGGTTACGCGGCTTTCATGCTGGTCCGGTACGTGACGTGCCTTGCCGTGATGCTGCCCGCCACCTTTCTCGCGGGCATGACACTGCCGCTGATCACCAACCTCCTGATGCGCCATGCGGGCGGCGAGCGCGCCATCGGACGAGTCTACGCGTGGAACACACTCGGCTCGATCACCGGCGTGGCACTCGCCGCGCTGGTGCTCCTCCCGATGCTCGGTCTCAAGGCGATGTTGATCGGTGCGGGTGCACTCGATGCCGCGCTCGGAATCACGCTGCTCATGGTGACCGGTGGCCGAGAGGCGGGGGCACGCTGGACCATCGCCTCTGTCGTGACCCTTGGGGCGGTCGGGTGGCTGGTGCCACTCGATCGCGCGCTGCTCACCAGCGGGGTGTTCCGCAGCGGCCGGGTGAACGGCGTGCCTGAGTCAGCGATCCGTTTCTATGCCGACGGTCGCACCGCGACGGTGGCCGTCGCGGGATTCGAGGATGGATCCCGGTTGATCTCCACCAACGGCAAGACCGATGCTTCACTCACCGCGACGTGGCGCGAGGCCTGCGACACGAACACAATTCGGGTTCGACTCGGCGGCGACGAAATCACTCAGGCCCTCCTGCCGATCGTGACGATGAGTTACCGGCCGCAGGCGCGCACGGCCGCCGTGATCGGCTTCGGCTCGGGCATGTCAAGCCACATACTGCTGGCCAGCGAAACCCTTGAGACACTGAGCACGATCGAGATCGAGCCGATGATGGTCGAGGGTGCGCGTCACTTCCTGCCCGCCAACCGTCGTGCGTACGAGGACCCCCGTTCACATGTGATCGTGCGCGACGCCAAGGCCCATTTCGCGACCTCGGGGGAACGGTGGGACGTGGTCCTGTCCGAACCATCGAATCCATGGGTCAGCGGTGTCTCGGGCCTCTTTACCGTGGAGTTCTACCGCCGCGTGCGCGCCGCGCTCGCCGATGGCGGCGTGTTCGGCCAATGGCTCCACACCTACGAACTGAGCGATCCCCTTGTGGTCGGCGTCCTGGCGGCGCTCGATCAGGTGTTTCCATCGTGGCAGTTGCACCAGGTAGGACCGGGTGACCTGCTGATCGTGGCCTCGGCCACCACGCTTCCCGCGCCCCGCTTTGCCGATGTCCTGGCGCTTCCCGCACTCCGTGACGACTTGTGTCACTTCGTGCCCATCGTTGGCGGCGACCTTGGCGCGGTCGTGCTCGGTGGCAACGCGCTGTTCGGACCGCTTCTCGCCGAAATCGGCCAGCCCAATTCAGACTTCTACCCCGCACTCGATCTTGGCGCCGAACGCGCCCGCTTCGCGCACGCAAGCGCGAGCGGTATCATCGCGCTCGGCCGTGATTGGTTCAATCTTGCCAGCGCACTCGGCGGCACGCGGACCACCACACCATCAGCCCGACGGATGCCCTTCGAGGGAATAAGCCGGGCCACCAATGCGTGGATCCGCGACGGACTCGAGCGCGCCGATACCGTCGACGTGCACCGTGAACTTGCGGCGTGGTCGTGGCAGCAATGGCAACAGCTTGGAACCGCTGACCAGGGACCGGTGTCGTGGGACAGGTGGCTCGGCGCAATGCACGAAGCGTCTCGACTCCGCCACGGCGGTGTCGCGGGCACCGCAGACTCCAGCTTCTTTGCCAACGCCACCGCCGTCGCGCGGCGGTGGCATGCGCCCGTGGAAGTGCTTGCGGCGATACGATTCCGGCGAAGCGTGCAGGCGTGGGAGGCACGGTCGGCGCTTGAAGCGGCCGAGCTGCTGCGAACCAGCCGACGCGGGCTCGAACTCATCGGGTTCGACGAACTGCGCGACGGCGCGATTGTGATGGCACTGCGGGAGGGCGACGCCGGCCTGGCAACTCGCTGGCTCAACGCGCCCGGCTCACTCCGGCCCCGGGACGACCTTCGGAGCATGCTGTTCGACGCGTGGGTGCGACAGGCAGCCGTCGCATCGCCGGTCGGTGCCCCGGGCGCCATGGCCCGAAAGCGGGTTGCGGACGGGGCTCAGCTACCCGACGCGCCGCAGGAATAACGAAGCTGCCAGTGAGCGCTTTGTCAGGCCGCGTTGCTCGCCACCGCCATCAGCGACGATCCGGGTAGCAACCTGGCAAAAGGCGCTGTCACGCGATACTCGAACATGCTATACGCGCGGGCAATGGCGTTCACGAACCTGGGCGGAACCTGCGGCAGGCGCGGCGCAGCCTCGCGACTCCGTTCGAACGCTCGCACGCCCAGCTTCGCTAGCCCGAGTGCATGGAAGAAATAGCGTGCGCTCACGATCCCGAGTCCGGCGTCGCGCAGCTCGTGATCGAGTGAATCCCTGGTGTAACGCCTGAAGTGATGATTGAGGTCGTCGTGGCTGGTCCAGAGCGCGGGTAGCGCGGGCACCGTAATCACCAGCGAACCGCCGGGAGCGAGCAGTGACCGGGCCAACCGCAATGCTGCGACCGGATCAGCCAGGTGTTCCAGCACATCGAGCATCAGCACGATGTCGAACGGCCCCTCAATCGGGAGCGGGGCGGCGAACGGCGCAAGGTGGATCGGATAGCGACCCGGAACCAGCGGCGAAATTGTTGCTGCATCCGATTCGATTCCCACGACATCTGCGCCATCAGCCAGCAGATCCAGCAACCGCCCGTCGCCGCAGCCGATGTCCAGCACGCGACCCCGGCGATCGCCCGGCATCAGAACCGCCACGGTTCGCAGGACCATCCGGTCACGCGCGATCCACCACCAGTGAGAGCGGGCCAGCCCTCCGTAGGCAGCGGCGTATCGGACATCCATCAGCGACCGCCCACGATGCGTTCGACCACGTACAGCGGCCGGTGCTTCACCTCTTCGTAAATCCGTCCGACATATTCGCCGACCACGCCGAGGAAAAAGAGGTTGACACCCGCAAGGAAGGTGACGGCGATGATCAATGCGGTGAAACCTTGTGGGGTGCGCCCGCCGAGGAGGCGGACGAGGATGGCGTAGCCCGCGAAGAGCATCGCGCCGGCCATCGCGATGCTGCCAAGCGCCATGGCGGCGCGAATCGGAACGATCGAGAAGGCGAACAGGCCATCAAGGGCGAGGCGGGTGAGCGCGACCAATGAATATTTGCTTTGGCCCCCGGCCCGCGCGCCGCGCTTGACTTCGACACCAATCTGGCGGAACCCCGCCCACGCGCGCAGGCCGCGAACGTATCGATTCCGCTCCGGCGCCGCCCGGACGGTATCGATCACGCGCCGGCTCATCAACGAAAAATCACCGGCGTCAAGTGGAAGGCGCACAGACGAGAAGCGGGCGGCGATGCGGTAGAAGATCACGTACGCCGCGCGCAGCAGGAGCGGCTCGGATCGCTTGGTGCGCCGGACGTACACGACGTCATACCCCTCCGCATGAACAGCTAGCAGGTGCGGAATCTCTTCCGGCACGTCCTGAAGGTCGCCGTCCATCACGATGACGACATCGCCGGACACGTGATCCAGCCCAGCGCTCACCGCGCATTGGTGCCCGAAGTTTCGCGACAGAAACACCGCACGCACCCGCGGATCGGCTGCGGCCGCATCGGCGAGCAGCCGTCGGGTTGCATCGGTACTACCGTCGTCGACAAATACCACCTCGTGCGGGCCACCGTCGATCGCGTCAAGCACGGCGAGCAGTCGACGCAGCAACTCCGGCAGCACCTCCTCTTCGTTGAGGAGCGGGATGGTGACGCTAACCCTCATCTGGTCTCCCTCGGGGTACCGCGTATGTAGACCATCTGCCAGCATGCTATCGGCCCGATCCGCAAGGAAAACTCTTCATCCACATCGGCCACGATCACCTCTCCGAGCAACGCTCGCAGATCGGCACCGGCTCGCGGATGTTCCCCGCGATCGCGAAGCGCCAACGACCGCGCAATGCTGCGTGCCTCCGGTACCACCAGGTCGATCACATGAATGGCTCCCCCCGGTTGCAGCATCGTGGCGGCGCTCCCCAGTAGCGCCCTGACCTGCTCGTCGTCAAGGTGATGGAGCAGACTGTTTACGAACACGCAGTCGAAGTGGCGTGCTCGCCGGAAGGGCAGCGCCGCCGCGTCGCCGACAACGCCGACGCCAGCTTCTCGGACCTGTGCATGCGTGATGTACGATCGATTGAAGTCGATCCCTATATACCCACTTGACGCAAACAGGCGGCGATTGGTACCCGGTCCGCAACCGACATCAAGCACTCGGCTGAACGGAAGCCCCGGGTTGTGGCGGCGGAACGGCTCGACCTTCTGGGCAATGAAGGGAGCCTGCCAGACATGATACAACAATGGATGATCGAGAAGATGCTTCACCGTGGAGCTCGCGAAAATACGATGAAATGGTCGACCGTGGTGGTCCGCGGATAGCGCGAGCGGATCACAGCGAGCTCATCGCGGCTGAGGCGCCCCGAAAAGGGCGGTTTGGTGTTGACCACAACGACGTCCGATGCAAAGCTGTCGGTTCGGTTCCACGGCGCCGGCGCATCGGGCTCGGCGAGGAAATCAAAGAATGACCTGCCGGAAGGCCTGCGACCCGCGAGAAAAGCGACCTCGGGTGCATCGGGCCCCGCCCAGATGGGAGAATCACCACCGATACTGTCGATGACATCGATCAGGCGACGATAGGTGGCCGCGTCGGTCGGCTGAATCCGCAGACCCCCGCGTGCCACGTCGAGCTGGACGAGATCAGATGCACCACTACGTGCGATGCCAATGAGGGCTCGCGCACCCGGTATGACCTGGGTCAACGCAAAGAGAATGAGAAATCCAGCGAAGAGATCCCGGCGCGCTGACCACGAACGGTCCTGCGGTTCGAACGCAAAAACCGCCACGAGCATCAACGGTAGTACGTACAGCGCGTAGATCGGTGATGCGAACGGATACTGAGTGAGCGCCATGGAGGCGGCGACCATCGCGAGCACCGTCAACGGTAAATCATCGCGGATCGGGCGTCGGCACGCCCACAGCACGGCGCACGCCGCGGCACCGACCGGCATCATTCCCCTCACGGCAAGCCAAGTCCCGCGATGCCACGGCCAGTCGACCCATCCAAGCACAAAGACCGAGGCGAGCATCAGCCCCAGCAGCCAAACGTTCACCCGCTTCGCAATAGGCCCGATCAGCAGTGCAACCGCCGCCGCCGCATACAACAGCGATACCGGTGGCGGCGGCGGCGCGGCGGCGAAGCTAGCCCGTTTCGCAGTCACGGCGGCGAATGAGTGCAACGTTGCCTCGAGCGCGGAGTGTGATGCGAGCCAGAGGCCGAACCCCACAACCGGAATGGCGCACCCGGTCACGAGCCATGCGCCCGCAACACAAAGCTCTCGGTCGACCGCGATCCTGCGATGTCGTGACAACGCCCGGAGCTCGGCCAGCCACAGCCCAAGCGCCAGCACCATGGCGGGTCCGGCTACATGAATCAACACTCGTGGGCTGGCGAGTGGCTGCACGAGCATTGCGCAGAGCAGCATGAAGAGCGGTGCACCGCCCACGATCTCCCACGACGCAGCCACCCGGCCTGGATCCGTCTGCCGCTGCCGGGCGAGCGCGAGCAGCAAGCCGGCGAGGCCGAAGAGCGCAGTGATCTTGATCGTCATGCCGACACCGAGAAGCAGGCCTGACGATATGAGCGCGGCTCGCGGTTTGTCGACGCGCCAGACGATGACGACGGCGGCCGACGCCGTGACGAGAAAGAGGACATACCACGACGGAATCGCTGCCGGATAAATCGGAACGCTCCACACGAGCACCAGCAACGTGAGCAGAGACGCTCTCGGCGCCGAAAGCCAGCGTCGCGCGAGGAAAAAGATGCCGGAGAGCCAGCAGAATGCCGCGAAGGCAACGACGTAACGAAGTACAGTGAGGCGGATACCGAAGATGCTGAATGCCAGGGCGTGGACAAGTGCAAGTCCACCGGTGTAAGGATCGTCAAAGTCGCGATGCGGAATCTCGCCGCGGAGCACACGTTCGGCGGACTGCCCGAGCAGTCCCTCGTCGTGTGGGTACCAGCCTCGCACACACGACCACGCGAGCAAGCCTGCGGCGATCGTGAGGACGACGACCCCCCATGGCCAGGTTCGATGGAAGAAGCGAACTCGAGTGGATTCGGCAGCGGATATGCTGGGAAAGGGCTCGTTCACCCTCGGTGGCGCCGAATCTGCCAGAGCTCTAGCGGCGCGCGAACAAAATCGGAAAGTCTGAGCCTGCTACCGCCGCGTTCGTGCCAACGCTCCAGCGGCACTTCCCGAATACGCCGGGCGACGTCAGCGCCTGCCGCCGTCGCCAGCCGACCCACCAGCTCCACATCGAATATCCATCGCGACGCAAATGGACGGTCAAGTGCCGCCGCGATCGCGGCACCGTTTCGGAACAACTTTAGCCCGCACTGGGTGTCGTACACGGGCAGGCCGAGCGCCAGCGATGCACAGGTCGCAAATGCTCGCCCGAGATAGTGTCGCCCTTCGGAACGATCGATGTCGCGTCCGAGCAGCTTGACGCGTGAACCGAGGACGGCCCATGTTTCGGGAAATCGATCGAGTTCGTCGCACAGTGCCGCCACTTCATCCAGTGGGGCCGACAGGTCCGCATCGACGAAGCCGATATAAGCTGCACCGCTGTCGGCCGCTTGGCACAGGCCGGTGCGAACCGCCTCCGCTTTCCCCATGTTGACAGGCAGTTCGCGCACCAGGATCCGACCCTGCGGTTCAGCAGCGGCGAGCGCGCTGAGCAGGGCGCGCGTGCCGTCGGTGCTCCCATCGTCCACGAAGAGGAGCCGCGCTTTCGGGTCGCTTGCGAGAAAAGCGTGAAACGCCGCACCGTCGAGTCGCGTCGCTTCGTTGTACGCGGGAACGACAAGCACCACGTCGCAATTCATCGGTGTCTGAGCACCGCGATCATCGACACACCATTCGAATACGCTGGTGCGCCGCTGTCGAGCGCCGCGACCAGTCGCACGCTTTCCCCGGCGAAGGTGCGGTGCAGCAGTCGGTTGAGCGGGCCTGCGGGAAAGCGGAGGTCACCACCGGCTCGCTTGGGCGATGATCGTTCGAAGTGACGGGCCGCGGCAATCACCGGACGAAGTCTCGCATTGAAATGCGAGAGGAGACGGACATCAACGGGGGAGTCCGACCAGAGCGCCGCGAACTCCGGCGCAGCGTAGCGGCGGCGATGCCCGAATGCCACATCATGTGAGCTCCAGAGTGCGGGGTCGGCAGGCACGGTGAGGACCAGGTGCCCACCCGACGGAACAGCCGAAATGGCGTCTGCCAGCAGGGCGCGGTCATCATCGACATGCTCGAGAACATCCGTCAGAAGGGCGATGCCTCCGCCAGCGAGATGCTCTCGTGCCGCGTCGAACCCCTCCGCCTGCAGAAATCGCACCCCGGGCGCGTGGCGCGTCGCCAGCGCGATCGCATGCGGGGAGGGATCGAGCCCGAGGACCGAATATCCCGCTGATGCCAACGCCGAGGCATTTCCCCCGGTGCCGCAACCGATGTCGGCAATAGCGGCACCCTTCCCGTCCGCCACGGCATCGACCATCGCAAGCAGTATGTGCCGTCGCGCCGTGAACCACCAGTGACCGCCCTCGACGCGCGCGTGTGCTTCGAACTCGGCGTCATTCATGGCTCGCCACTCCGCCACTCACGATACATCGAGTCGCGATCCACCGGCAGGAACCGGAGCGGTTCTCCAGGCACCTGCGTTTTGAGCAGCAGCCAGATCGGGCGCCGATTACCCGCTGGGATGACCAGCGAATCTCGTGCGTGCAGGTCGCGCAGATAGAGGTTCTCATTGTTCCGGGCGAGCAGTAGCGGCGGGAAGAGGGCAAAACCTGCGCGGTCCTCGACCACCCGCCGGAGGCAGCGCCCCCTGAGAGTCCTGCCGCGCAGCAGTCGGGGGAAGGTGTCGGCGGAGTACCGCATCGCCACCAGCTGACTCGAGTCGGCTCGTGAGGGGGCGAGCCGCTTCAGGAGGGTGTTGGCATCGGCCCCATCGCGTGCCGCCCGTTCGAGCGCATCGTCAAGCACGCAGATGTCAGTCGTTCGGAAGACCATTTCGGCATCGGATCGGCTAACGCCCGCAGCCCACAGGCGCGCCACTACTTGGGCCCCCCAACTTTCGCGTACCAGCACGATCGCGTTGGACACGCCCGCCGCCTCCGCCACCGCCTCAACGTCAATCTTGAGTGAGAGCATCCCGTTTCGGTACTGCGCAGCCCGGATCGGAAGGAGCATCGCTGCACCGAGGACGAGCGACAATACACCTGTCATCAGTACGCCGCGGCTCCACCGTTCATCGACCTGGCGGTTGGCGAGTTCCGCAGGAAGGCGAGCCGTCCATAACACCAACAATGGCACCATCGGCAGCAGGAACCGCGGGCCGAGATAGAACCCATCGTGCCAGTAGGCGAAATACGCACCCATCAACCCCGCACCACATACCATCATCCATCGATCGAACGCCGATGTGCGACGCACCAGTAGCAGCGCAGCCGTCGCAAACAGCAGAGCCGGAGTGACGCTCTCGAAGAGGTACGTCTGCATCCTGAGGAGATAGAGGTTCACCAGTTCGAGTCCGCGAAGCGGCGTGTGCTGGTCTCCCCAAGGCGTCTGATGGAAGCCGATCTCGTGGGTTGCACCCCACATCGCGATGTAGCCGAAGGTGAAGGGGTCACCAGTCTGCGCGTTGTTGACGGCGAGCAGCGCCGCGACCGGAATTGCCACGCCAACGCCACTGGCGATCAGCGCGAGCAGGTGCGGCATCCCGCCGCGAGCACGCCACGCGAGCCAGCCGGCTGATGGAATCGCAAAAGCCACCGCGTCGAGCGGTCGGATCGACGCAGCCACGCCGAGCGCCAGGCCGCACGCGAAGGCGGCGAGCGGGCGTGAGCCAGAATCGTCGGTGGCGTGGGAAAGCGCCAGCGCACCTGCCAAAAGTGCCGCGGTCGTCGTGATGTGGTTCATCATCGACGCGCCGAGAAAGAGCACGAAGGGTGCGAGGGAGAAGAGCAGCAACGCGGCGAGCGCAGTGCCATCACGCGGCTCGATCCGACGGAGCAGTCGCGCGAAGATGAAGCTGGCCAACGCCGTCGCAACCGGTCCGACGAGCCATTCGGCGCTCACAATCGTGCCGAGTGCCAGGAGGGCCGGACCACCGGCTGGGAACTGGCCGAATACCTTGCCGCCCCAGTCGAGCAAGTGCTGCGCCGACGTGAACTCAGGATGCAGCGGTGCATCAAGCCAAAGACGACCCGATGCAAATATCCTCGCCTGATACACCTGGATGATCTCGTCGATCAGCAGCGGCCGTGCCGAGAGAACGAACTGCGACACAAGGGCGCAAATGAGGAGGACACTGAGCGCGATGGCAGCATCTGCGGAACGGCCACCATTTTTCCAACGCAATGCGAGTCGCTGCCAGGCGCCACCCCGCCAGAGATGAGGCCAGCGACGCAATGCAATACTCGCGATCACGGCGACGCCTACTGCGATGGCCCCACCGCTCAGCCAGCCATCGAGCCGGTCGGTATACCAGGGGGCGCTGTGCCCGCCGACAATCCAGTTTGCGACCGGCAGCAGTCCGAGAACGGCAAGTACGGCTGCCAGCAGGCGGGCCACCAGCTGCTACTCCGTGCCTTCGTAGCGGGAGAGTTTCCGGTACAGCGTGCTGGGATCGATACCGAGCGCCTCGGCGGCCCGGGTCTTGTTGCCGCCCTCGGCCTGCAGCACGAACATGATGTACGCCCGTTCGATCATGTCGAGCGAAGGATTGACCTGACCCCGCTCGGCCACGAGCGGCTCCTTCTTGCGCCGCGTGATCCGCTCCGGCAGGTGCTGCGGGTCGAGCAGGCTTCCCTTCGACAGCACCACGGCATGCTCGAGGGCGTTCTGGAGTTCACGCACGTTGCCGGGCCATTCGTACACCATCACGGCGTCGAGCGCTTCAGCCGAAAGCGCCTTCGGGTCCTCTTTGCGATCGGCCGCGAGGTCGCCAAGGAACTGCTCGATGAGGAGGAGCAGGTCATCGCGGCGATCGCGCAGAGGGGGCAGCGTCGCGGCGATCACATTGATGCGGTAAAAGAGATCGGATCGGAAGTTGCCGCGGCGCACCTCCTCATCGAGGTCGCGGTTGGTGGCGGCAATGATGCGCACGTCTACGGGAAGCGCCTCGGTGGCGCCCACCGGGATCACCTCGCGCTGCTGCAGCACCCGAAGGAGCTTCACCTGCAGCGAGGGCGGCATCTCGCCGACTTCGTCCATGAAGAAGGTGCCGCCCCGCGCCGCGGCGAAAAGTCCCTGCTTGTCGCGCACCGCACCGGTGAATGATCCCTTCACATGGCCGAACAGCTCGCTCTCCAGCAGGGTCTCTGGAAGTGCACCACAGTTGATCGACATGAACGGTCCGTCGGCCCGGCTCGACGCATCGTGGATGTACCGAGCCAGCACCTCCTTGCCGGTCCCGCTTTCGCCCTCGATCAGGACCGTCGAATCGGTCGGCGCCACGATGTCCGCCAGCCGGAGGATCTCGATGAACCGCCGAGACTTCCCGATCGGTCGAGTCACCGTTGCGCGGGTGCCGCTCTTGCGGATCTCGGCCTTGAGCTGCCGGTTCTCGACCCGGATCTGGCGGAACTCGCAGGCCCGACGCAGGATGGCGATCAGTTCGTCGTTCGCGAACGGTTTCTGCAGGTAGTAGAAAGCGCCCGCGTTGACCGCTTGCATCGCGCTTTGCAGCGATGCCTGCGCAGTCATGAGGAGGACCGGCGTCATCGCGTCGATCTCTTTCACGGCCTGCAGGATGTCGAGACCGGTCACTTGGGGCATGCGGACGTCGGTGAGGACGATGTCGGGTGTCATCGTCCGGATGGCCTCAAGGCCCGCCTTCCCGCCCTGGGCGGTGGCGACCTCGAATCCTTCCTTCTTGAGCAGGATCCGAAGTGTGTCGAGGATGCCGGACTCATCGTCGATCACCAGCACTGACGGCTGCTGGGTCATGTATCGTCCTCCCTGTTCCAGGTGGCCGGAAGAATTATCGTGAATGTGGTACCGAAGTTCGCGGCGGTGTCGACGAGGATGACGCCATGGTGCGAAGTGACCGCACGCTGCACAATGGCGAGTCCAAGTCCGGTGCCGCCCTGCCGCCCGGTGACGAAGGGCTCGAACAGGTGATCGCGCACGGCCTCGGGAATGCCCGGGCCATCATCCTTGATCACCAGCTTCACCTGTCGCACCTCCGGGCCGGACGGAACCTCGCCCGGACCGGCCTCGCCCACGGACACTATGATCGTGCCCCCGCCATCAAGCGCCTGCGCGGCGTTGAGCATCAGGTTGCTGACTGTGCGGTGAATCAGGTCGGCATCTGCCTGGAGTTCGGTGGACTGGCCCTCCACCCTGATATCGATGCCTTCCCCGACCGGCATCGCCCCGATTACCCGCGCGGCGTCGGTCACGACGTCGAGCAGGTCGAGCGGCTCGAAGTGGGTCGCGCGCACTCGGGAGAAGTCAAGGAACTCGCTGAGGAGCCGGTTGAGCCGTTCGCTCTCGCGCATCACGAGGTTTGCGAGCACCTGATCATCGCTGTCATCGCCAACCGACCCGGCGAGTTGCTCAACGGCGCTGCGGATCGCCGCGAGCGGGTTGCGGATCTCGTGTGCCAGTGATGCACTCAGCGCGGCCACCGCTTCGAGTCGCTCGGTACGCACCCGGAACTCATGGAGGCGCTTGAGGTCCGAGATATCAGTGAAGATGGCTGTCACCGACGGATGCGTGCTACCCGGACGCAGGAAGGTGGTGGTACTGAGTCCCACAGGAAAGAGCGTGCCGTCACTGCGCCGCACGGCCGCCTCCCCGCGCGATATCCGGACCTGGTCACGGATCCCTCGCATGATGGCGTCGTGCAACTCTCGGGATCGGACGCGCAGTGTTTCCATCACCGGCGCGCCGATCTCGAAATCATTCGCCTGCGCCCCCAGAATCCGCCGCCCCCGGGGATTGATATAGCCGAGCCGTCCCTCGCCGTCTACCGTGATGACGCCGGAGCGGATAGTGGCCAGGATCTCATCCGCCTCGAGCCGGACCTGCCGAAGGGCCGCGGACAGCGCACGCTGCTCGGCCGCCGCGGTGCTAAGTCGGTTGCCCAACACGGTGATCAGGACGCCGATGAAGGCGATCACGCCCACCTGGGTCCAGAACTCCCGCCCAGGGCCCGAGCCGTCGGCGTCGGCGCTCGTCAAGGTGATCGCGATGTAGCACGCGGTCGCCAATATGACCGTCACCATGCCACGACCGACCGGTAGCAACAGAGCGTACACGGTGACGAGACCGACATAAATCGCGGCGAGCGACGTGGTCGTGCCGCTGACGAATCCGACGAGGGCGGTGACGAGGAGGATGTCGACCGTGGCTTGCACGAACATCGCAGCACCGCCCGGTACATCGCGACGCTGGCGCAGACGGAGCGCGAGCCACGCAGCGGCCGTGAGCGCGGCGATGAGCACCGCCACCACCGCGATGTTCCAGGCGGCAGACGGAAGGGGAACGGCGACCAAGCGTCCGCCCACCAACCCGATTAGGATCAGCCGCGACACCACGATGGCACCCAGCAGCGTGCGTGGACCGGGAATCGCGAGCCGGTCGATCGCCCGTGCCGCTGCCGCCGGGGCGACCCGATTCTCGCCGGCGTGGAGTCCTGGCGGTCCGTGAGGTGTGGGTGTGGTGGTCAAGGCGCCAGTAATATGATCGATGTACGTCGCTTCCGCCCCCATTGCGCCATATTCATGGAGCGTGTCACATGCTACCCGACCCGTCTATCGACAAGGTTCGACTCGACAAGTGGCTCTGGGCGGCGCGCTTCTTCAAGACCCGTTCCGCGGCCACCGAGGCCGTTCAGGGCGGCAAGATCGAGGTGAATGGCGATGCCGCAAAACCGTCACGACACATTCAGCCGGGCGATATGATCCGGGTCCGGATCGCACCCGACGAGTGGCACCTCCTGGTCACAGCCACGGCGGAACGCCGCGGCTCAGCGGAAGCGGCCGCGCGCCTCTATGCCGAGACCGATGCGTCACGAGTGGCCCGCGAGCGCCGCCGCGAACAGTTGCGTCTGGCGCCAAATCCCGACTTCGGCACGGGCAAACCGACCAGCAAGGATCGGCGTGCCCTGCAACGCTGGCGGGGGCGCACGTGAACGTGGCCGTCAGGGAGTTTTTCGCGTCCGAACCCGGTTATGTGCTGTTGCTCTTCGTGCTGTTCGTCGTGCCGCGATTCCTGCAGCGCTACCGCCTGCCAACCGCGATCACCTCCTTCGCGCTTGGCGCGCTGGCGTCACTCGGGTTCACGCTCTACACCTACGATGCCACCCTCAAGCTCCTTTCAACGTTTGGCATTGTTGCGCTCTTCCTGTTCGCTGGCCTCGAAGTCGACACCGACGCGCTCAAGCGCGGCGCCAAGATCATCACCCAGCACCTTGCGATCCGCCTCGCCATGCTGACCGTGGGAACGCTCGGTATTGCCTGGTGGCTCGGGCTTGGCACCCGCCCCGCGGCGTTGGTGTCACTCGCGCTGATCACTCCATCGGCTGGATTCATCCTGGACTCGCTCGGACGCCTCGGTCTTGAACCCGAGGAGCAGTTCTGGGTCAAGAGCAAAGTGATCGCGACCGAGATCCTCGCCCTGTCGGTGCTATTCGTGGCGCTGCAGTCTTCGTCGGTGTCACGACTCATCCTCGCGAGCTTTGCACTCGCGGCGATCATTGCGATCCTGCCGTGGGCTTTCAGAATCTTCGCCCAGAGGGTGGCGCCCTACGCGCCGAAGTCGGAGTTCGCGTTCCTCATCATGATGGCGCTGCTCTGTGCCTATGCGACGCGCCAACTGGGCGTGTACTACCTCGTCGGGGCGTTCATCGTCGGTCTTGCCGCCCGGCGGTTTCGCGATCAGCTGCCCGCCGTGGCCTCCGAGCAGATGCTGCACGCCATCGAGGTCTTCGCGTCGTTTTTTGCACCGTTCTATTTCTTTGCCGCCGGCACGTCGCTGCATCGTGATGACTTCTCGGTGAGCTCACTCGCACTTGGCCTGGTGTTCCTTGCCATCGCGGTGCCGCTGCGCATCCTGAGCGTCACCGGCCATCGAGGCCTCGTGCTGAAGGAGGACCAGAAACGCAGCCTTCGCATCGCCACCCCGATGCTCCCCACACTGGTGTTCACCCTGGTCATCGCCGACATCCTCCGCGACCGCTTCGATCTCTCGAACACGATCTTCGGCGGGCTGATCATCTACACGGTGTGCACCACCCTGATCCCGGGATTCCTCTTCGGCGCGCCTCCACCGCGGTACGACTCGCCAGAGCTTCCGCCCCGCCCGGGTGGTCACGAGATGGTGCCGCCGCCGCTGGCCGATTGACAGCTTGCCGGGACCGATGTCCCGGACGATCCAGATCCACCCGCAGCCGTCCGACGTTGTGCTGATGAGAGGCATGATGGCGCCCGGCTCACATCCACTCCGGATTATGGAATGCCCCGATGGTGAATGAGGCAGGCGGCAGCGCACCCGGTCCGGTGCGATTGCTCACGCTCGAACGGGAGCGCGGACTCCGGCAGCGACTCGTTGCACGCGACGAACGCGCACTGGCAGAACTCATTGATTGCACCTCGCCGTGGTTGCTCGGCGTGGCGCAGTGGATGCTGGCGGACTCGCAGGAGGCCGAGGACGTGGTACAGGACGTCTTCGTGCGGCTCTGGCAGCAGGATCTCGACACCGCCGCCGGCGATGGTCGCATCGTGCCGTGGCTGCTGCGGGTGACGCGTACCCGGTGCATCGACCGGCTGCGGCGCCAGCGTCGACGCCGTCAACACGAGGCCACGCTCACCGGACCGGGCGCCGACCTCGCGGTCACGGCGCCGCACGAGCCGAACGAGGCCGCCACGCCGGGCTGGCACGTCCACCGCAGCGTCCATGAGGCACTCGCCACCCTGCCCCCCGACCAGCAACGGGTGGTAGAGCTCGCCTACTTCCTGGGGCTCACGCAATCCGAGGTGGCCGAACAACTGCAGCTTCCGCTCGGCACCGTGAAGACCCGTACCCGTCTGGCATTCGCACAGCTTCGCACCCTGCTGGCTCCGCTGAAGGAGTGGCTCGCATGACCGAACATCACTGGTTTCGAGAACAACTCGTCGAGTACGCCACCGCACAACTGTCGACAGAGGACATGCGCCTCATCGAAGAGCACCTGCCTCATTGCGATGACTGTCGCAACGAGGTGGACGCGATCCAGCACGACCTGCGCTATCTCGGCATGGCAGCGACCCCAGTGCCTCCACGTCCTGGTTTTGCGGCGAGGACTCTCGAGGCCGCCACCGGCAGGTCACAGCGCAGTCCAAGGATGGCGCCATGGATCATCACCGCCCTCGCCGCGTCGACCGCGCTGGCGGCGGGGCTGGCCTGGCAGGCGCGCGCGACCGCCTCCACGTCGGCACAGACTCTTGCCGGGCTCACCAACGAGCTGGCCGGGTCACGCGCCACCGCGCTCGCGCTCGCCGACACCCTTTCGATTGTCCGCAAGGCTGGCAAAGTGGTGTATGCATCGCTGGCAATGCCGGGTCAGGCCGGTGGCGGTGTGGTGCTCTTCGACGACGCCACGACCCATCGGTGGCAGGTGGTGGCGCACGGGCTTCCCGCTCTGCCGGTTGGCCAGCGCTACCAGTTCTGGTTCGTCGGCGAAGACGGCATGCTGCAAGGGCTGCCACTCGTTCCGAGCGCAGCCGGATCGGCGTCGCTGATCACCGGAATGCCCGACTCGCCACCGGGAAAAATCATGGGCGCGGCGATTACCATCGAATCTGATCAGAGCGCGCCGAACCCGACGGGCCATGGCCCCAAGATCGCGACGCTTATGTTGTAGCAAGCGGAGCACGGCGGGTCGTTACCGTTCGACGCAACGAGGGCGGGCGATGAATCGCCCGCCCTCGTTGCCGTCTGCCCCGATGCGTGGGCTACGACTTGCGCGGCTCCATCTTGTCCATGCCCTTCTCCATCTTGTCCATTTTCTTTTCCATCTTGTCCATGCCTTTCTCCATCTTATCCATCTTATCCATCTTGTCCATGCCGTCTGCACCAAGCGCTGCGGTGGCGACCGTCATGCCGGTCCTGCGCGAGAAGATCACGACGTGGGTGTAGGCGGATGGGTCGGTACCGGCCGGGAGCTTGATCTCCTGCGCTCCGTGCGCCGACGAGAGCTTGCGCACGGTCATCGAGTTGCCCGGGGTCATCATCGCGGAGCGGCTGAGAGCGACGTACAGGTCGGCGGCCTTGTCGACTTTGAAGTCCTTCGAGAAGCGCAGCATGTGCCGGTCCTTCTCATGCACCATCATCACATGCCCTGCGGCAGCATGCGAGCCGGCCCCCATCACGGCCATGCCCATTTCGTGCGACATCATCTCGCCATGCTCCATCTTGTCCATCTTTCCCATCTTGTCCATCGTCTGTGCAGACACCGCGACCGGCGCCAGCAGTGCGGCGGCGGCAATCGCGGGAAGCATCCTGTTCATGGGGTTCATCGAAACCTCGGATTCGGGTGACGGTGCATCCCGTCGACGCACCTCGACATCTCAACGCCCGAACGCCCCGATTGGATTGCGATCAGAGTCCCCCGAACCATGGATATCCCAGATCCTCCCAGTACCCGCCGGGCTTGTCCGCCGTGAACGTGATTCTTGTGAGATACTTGGTCAGTTTGTACCCGAGCTTGATCGGCGAATAGAGGCGGAGCGGAGCGCCATGGTCGGGCGCCAGCGGCTTGTCTCCGAATCCGTCGGCGAGGATCGTCTGTGGGTGCATCGCGCTCGCGATATCCCAGCCATTCGTGTACCCCTTGTCAAACGACTCGAACAACACATAACGCGCGTCACGAGTCGGTTGGACCAGGTCAGCCACAACGGAGAACGGAATCCCGCGCCACGCTGCCACCGAACTCCACCCCTCGACGCAATGGTGCTCCACACTGTACCCGATGTGTGGCAGCGCTTCCAGCATGGTCGGCGTGAAAGTTGTCGGGGTACGCACCAGCCCGCCCACCTTGAGCCGCCAGCTCGCGGGATCAGCCAGGACGGGCATGGTGTCGGAGATGAAATACGACGGCATCCCTCCGTGCACAACCTGGTGGGGCGGTGCCGTCGCGCCCCGCAGCGACTGGAGTTGCTCGCCCAGCTTGTTGTTGAAACCGATCACCTTGTCAAACACCGGTTGCATCGCCGGTCCACCGTCCCAGCCACAGGCGCCAAGAGCCACCGGGAGCACAGGGGCGATCCGCCTGAGAAAGGCGCGCCGATCGAACTGGTCAGTCATTGCGAAATCTCCCGCGGTAACGGCCGGTGATGATGGCCCGCATCGACGCGGGATCGGCCACAAACACCATCACCACATGCACCACCGTGAAGGCCATGAACGTCCATACCGACAGGTAGTGCCAGTACCGCGCGAGCTGATAGCCACCGAGAAGTGATGTCAGGAAGCCGAACTGGATCGGCTTGGCGATCGCGAACCCGGAGAGGATAGAGATCACGGCGAGCAGGATGATGAAGCTGTACGCACTCTTCTGGAGCGGGTTGTGTTTGCCCTGAGGCGGATGATCAGGCCTGAGGCGCAGGTAGTAGCGCGTCATCTGGATCGCTCCCGGCACGTCGCGTGGGCGGAAAATGAGCTTGCGCCACTCACCGCTCACGGCGAGGAAGATCGCATAGGCGAGCCCCGTCAGCACGAATGGCCAGGCGAGCGTGAAATGCCATCGCAACCCACCGGCGAGCCAGCCACCCAGCCGCATTTCAGGGGGAATCGCCATCCGACTGGCGTCGAACGGGTTCGGGAGATTGAACACGGAACCGCGAGCGCCGAAGTGGGCGTACGCGGTGTAAATCTGAAGCCCGCTGCCGATCATGCCAGTCAGGAAAACGGCGTTGAGCCAGTGGGTGAGCCGGACGATGCCGCGGTGGCGGTGCACCGCTGGCGCGGCTGCCTCGGCGGCGGTGTCCGAATCTGGCAACACCGACGCGGTCGAAATGGTCATGTGGTCTCCCTGGGGATGCACAAAGCTACGTCCAACTCGTTCAAGCGGTTCTCGGGCTCAGCGCTCGAGGCTTCCGATCGCCGCTTCCCAGACTTGCATCGCGGTGTCGAGTTTCCTTCGTTCGGCGTCGCGCGCAGCCGTGAGCGTTCGCGCTGCCACGGCACCATCTGACTGGGCGTAAAGCGCCGGGTCGGCCAGCCCCTCCTCCAGCGAAGCGAGCTCGGTCTCGTGCCGGGCCACCTCCGCCTCGGCCTGCTCGACCGCCCGCTCGGCGGCGCGCCGATTCGTCGCCGCCTTGTCGTCGTGCTGGATCGGTCGTGATCGGGGCGGTGCCGCGCGTGACCGTGCGTCGCGCGCCTGCGCCGCGCGCCGGTCCGTATCGTCCATCTCCCATTCGGCGAACGATCCTTGGTAGTCGCTGAGGGTCGACCCCTCGAACGACCAGATGCGGGTGCACAGGTTATCGAGCAACGCGCGGTCGTGCGAGACGATCAGGACCGTTCCTTCATAGGCCTCGATCGCATCCTCGAGGGCCTCAATCGATTCGACGTCGAGATGGTTGGTCGGTTCATCGAAGACAAGGAGGTTGGCCTGTTCGAGCATCATGAGGGCCAGCGCTACGCGCGCCCGCTCCCCACCCGACAGCGAACTGGCACGACGCAGTACGGAATCGCCCGAGAACCCGAAGCGCCCGAGGTGTCCCTGGATCTGCCCACGGGTCCACATCCCGCGACGGTCGGCTACCAGGTCGTAGAGTGATTCCGCCGGGTCGACGTCGCTGAGGTCTTGGCGGTAATAGGCGACGCGCATCGACGGCATCAGCCGGACCGTGCCCGCCTCAGGCTGGCGCTCGCCGAGGAGCGTTCGCAGCAAGGTGGATTTTCCCGCGCCGTTGGGGCCCACGAGCCCCACCACATCGCCGCGGCGGAGAATCCCCGACCAGTCACGCAGCAGCGTTCGGCCACCCAGCCGAAGCGACACGCGCTCGCCGAGCAGCACCTGGTCGCCACCTCGCTCCCCCATGGTGAACGCGACCGACATCACGCCCGATGCATCCGGAGGCGGGGAAAGCCGAGGCACCCGGGCGAGTCGCTTCCGTCGCCCCTTGGCCTGGGAGGAGTTGCCGCCGGCGATGTTCCGGGCGATAAAATCTTCCTCGGCCGCGATCTTCGCGCCCTGCTTCCTGACTGCACGCTCAAGCGCGTTGCGCCGCTCGGCGCGCTGCGCCACGAACACTGCATACCCGCCTTCGTACGCGTTGGCCGTTCCGCCCTCGAAGTGGAGAACGTGATCGACCACCGACGCGAGGAAAGCGCGGTCGTGCGAGATCAGTAGCACCGCCTCGTCGATCTCGCGGAGGTACCCCTCGAGCCACCGTGCTGTCGCAATGTCGAGGTGATTGGTCGGCTCGTCGAGGATCAGCAGGTCGGCCGGCGCGGCGAGCTGGCCGGCCAGTGCGAGGCGTCCGCGTTCGCCGCCGGACAGCGTGGCGACATCACGGGTCCGTGCCGCGACCGGGTCGAATCCGAGTCCCTCCAGCACCGCGTCGACTCGCGCGTGCGCCGCATAGCCGCCCTCATGCTCGAACCGTTCGAGATCGCGCGCGTAGCGATCAAGCATTGCGTCGGAGGTCGCATCTCCCGCGGCGCCAATCGCGTTGGCCTGCGTGGCAAGATCTCGCTCGAGCGCGAACAGTTCGTCGAAGCCACGTGCGGCGGCGTCCCAGACGGTCGTGGCGGTGCCGAAATCGCGGTACTGATCCATCACGGCCACCCGCAACGCCTGAGACCGCGTGACCGCGCCGCGATCGGGGGCGCGCTCACCGGTGATCAATTGGCAGAGAGTCGTCTTGCCCGTTCCGTTGCGCCCGACGACACCCCACCGATCCCCGCGCTCCACCAGGAAGGTGATGTCGTCGAAGAGTGGCACGCCGCCGAACGACACCCCTGCACCGCTCACTCCGAGCAGTGTCACCCGTTCTCCCGGAATTCGTGCCAGGCATTGAGCTGTTCGTCGGCCAGTGCGCGAGAAAGTCGCGAGATCTGCTCGAACGCCGCGGCCTCCCGACCCCACCACGCGAGGGCGTCGGGACGATCGGCGCCTTGCCGACCAGCGGCACGGAGATGGGCCCAGCCGACAAGCATCGCAACCGTTCGCACCACCCGCTTGAGCGCTTTGGGGCCCGGCACCGGTTCGAGGGAGAGGTCATCGGCGGCCGGGCGGAAATCACTCACGATCGCATCGATCTCGCCCACCCGGGTGGCCGCGAGACGCGGAGGAGGAAGCACCGGCAGGCGGCGAATCAGTGCCTCGACACGCGACGCTTCATCCGACCATCCGGGCTGGAGCGTCGCGCTTGACGCCGCCAGCGAAGACGGCACGCATGCACGCACGTCGAGCAGGCGGAGTCGACTGGTGCGAACCAGCAGCATCCAGTGCGGGTATCCGAGGTGTGCCACGTCCGAGGCCCGCCGCGCAGTGTCGACCAGCTCCCAGTCACGCCGCGACGGATCCGCCTCGCGATACGCCGCGAACCAGCCTTCGATCAGCTCGCGATCGGCGACATCCGGCTCAAGGCCATCACGACCATCGTGACGGAGCGCAACCTTGCCCCGACGCGATACCGTGTGCGCCTTGATGAGTTTTCGGTGCGAGCGCTTTCCCACGGCCTTGAGCAGCTTGCGAATCGGCCCGCGGGCCTGCGAACGCTCCACCCATCGCACCGTTCCAGAGGTGACTGCGGTGCCGTAGTCCGCGAGTGCCGCGTGCACCAAGGTATCGTCCGACCGCTCCGGTTGCCCTGCACTCCGTGCGGCCATCCTGATGCTCGTGGCCAGCCGGACCAGATCCCACGCAACCGGCGCCAGCCCGCTCTCATCCAATCGAGTAAGGTCGAAGTATGCGAGCGTGTTGTCGGCCCGGTATGCGCCCACCGATTCGAGGTGAAGGTTGCCGCTGCACCAAGCCAGCGGAGACGACGGAATGTCCCCGGCACACTGCGCGAGACGGGCATTGAAGAGCGCAGACGTACCCGCGAAGAACGCGGTGGCCGACTCGTGCATCAGCACGCGCCGCATCGCGGCGCGCTCCGGATCGCGGCCGGCGTCGAGGGTTTCGAGCATGGTATCCGTTGTCACGCCACATCACCAAGTGGGATGGTCAACCGTCAGGAGTTGCGGCTGAACGATAACGCCACGGGGCCGCCGGGCTCTAGGGACGCACCACCGGCACTATTGGCGGGGCCGGATGGCCTGGGCCGCCGCCCACCCGAACGACAGTACGTCCCTGGCTGTTGGTCACGACTACACCGCCCCCCGCCGGGGTGCCGACGCCGGTGTGGACTTCGTGTCCATTGACGAGCACCGACACACCTGCATCGGCACGCCGAATGTCCACATCACCGGTGTCCTGCGCCGCGCCGTCGCCCACCCTCGTGGTGCGCAGGTCGGCCGCCACCGACTCCGGCAGCCACACCGCGAGCACTTTCCCCGACGGCTTGAATTCGACATGCCCAAAAGGGATAAGGTTGAGAGCCACGGCGGAGGCAGAGTCGGCGCAGCTAAACGACGTTTCATCACTGAGATGCTCTGCGTCTTCGACCGTCAGGCGGCACCCATCAACCCAGTCCAGCGACGACCCTTCGGCCAGCTTAACCACCACGACCACCGAATCGATGTGTCGGGGGGATGACCGCAGCAGACGCAACCGCTCGATGCCCCCGATCGACTCACCTTCGAGCCGAAACGCCAAACCGAGGAGCGGAAGCGAAATCGGACCGTTTCCGTCCATCACGTACTCCACCTGATCATGACCCCTCCGGATCCCGGTCCTGATCAACATGCCCACCGCAAAGATTGCCAAGGCACCCAGAACGATCCGAAGCCAGTAGGACAGGGTCATACGATCCTCCGAAGATGGTGCTGTTCCATATATGAACGTAATCGCCCCGCGATAGTTTCAGGTGGCCCTATTTTTCAGGCCATGACACCGTTCGATGCGCTCCGTTGGATGAACTCGTTCGCCCGACTGCCCGATTCGTTCCACCAGCGGGTGGCCCCCACGCCGCTGCCCGATCCGTATCTGGTGGCCTGGAACCCCGACGTAGGCGACCTGCTCGGCCTCCCGGCGGACGCCGGCACCGACCCCGCGTTGGTGGCCGCGATCAACGGCACCGCCCTCCCGGCCGGCGCCGAACCGCTCGCGGCCATCTACGCCGGACACCAGTTCGGGTCGTGGGTGCCGCAACTGGGCGACGGTCGCGCCATCCTCCTCGGCGAAGTCGAGACGCCAGGGCACGCCCATTGGGAGCTGCAGCTCAAGGGGGCGGGACCCACCCGCTTTTCGCGGATGAGCGATGGCCGCGCCGTCCTCCGCTCGACCATCCGCGAGTATCTCGCCAGCGAGGCAATGCACGCGCTCGGCGTCCCGACCACCCGCGCGCTGGCAATCATCGGCAGCGACGCACCGGTGTACCGCGAGCGCACCGAATCGGCGGCGGTCCTGGTGCGCGTCGCACCAACACATGTGCGGTTCGGGACGTTCGAGTTGTTCGCGTCGCGGCGGCTCGACGCCGAAGTTCGCCTTCTCGCCGACTACGTGATCGAGCACGACTATCCACACCTGGTCACGCTGCCCGATGCCGAACGTCACGCCGCGTGGTACGCCGAAGTCGTGGCGCGTACCGCACGGCTCATGGCACAATGGACGGCGGTCGGGTTCGCGCACGGCGTGATGAACACCGACAACTTCTCGATCACCGGCCACACCATCGACTACGGTCCGTACGGCTGGCTTGATCGGTATGACCCGGCACACATCTGCAACCACAGTGATCATGGGGGCCGCTATGCGTTCAGCCAGCAACCCGCGATCGGCCTCTGGAACTGCACCAGGCTGGGCGAGGCACTGCATGCCGTAGTCGACGAAGCGGCGGCGCTCTCTGCGCTGAGAGGATATCGCGCCATCTTCGAGACCACGATGACGGATCTCCTCCGCGCGAAGCTGGGGCTCAGCGCGGCGGATCGGGCGGACGCCGAGCTCGCGACCGACTGGCTCGCGTTGCTGCATGACAACGGTGCGGATTACACCCGGTCATTCCGGGCGCTCTCACGGTATGACACTGCGGTGCCGACGAGCATCGACGCATTTCGTGCCGAGATAACTGACAGCGGAAAGCTTGACGCATGGCTGAGCGAGTACGATGCCCGACTTGAGCGTGAAGCGCGTTCGTCAGCCGAAAGGCATGAGGCGATGCTCCGCACCAACCCGAAGTTTGTGCTGCGCAACTGGGTGGCGCAGGACGCGATCGTGAACGCCGAAGCGCGAAACTTCGACCGTATCAGGGAAGTGTGGAGTGTGCTGCGGAAACCGTTCGACGAACACCCGGAGTTCGAGCATTTCGCCGCCCCGCCGCCGGAGTGGGCCACCGGGCTCGAGGTGAGCTGCAGTTCTTGATGGGGCGCTACGGTGCGGCTTCGAGGAACTCCAGCCCTTGTGCGTCGTTGAGGGTGTGCCGGAGCGCCCAATCATCCTCGAAGAGCAAGATCGACGCGCCCTTGGAGTCGTAGAGTCGCATCCGAGCGCGGCCCTCAGCGAGTTGCTCGATCACTTCGTCGGGTCCGCGCACCCACCGCGCATGGCGGAACGGCAGCGGCTCGAGCTTCGCCGGCACACCGTACTCGCCCTCGAGGCGCGAAAGCAGCACGTCAAACTGCAGCATTCCCACCGCGCCCACGATCGGCACCGGACCCACGATCGAGTCCTGGTAGAACACCTGCACCGCCCCTTCCTCCGCGAGTTGCCGGAGCCCGGTATCGAGATGCTTGCGGCGCAGCGGATCGGAGCCGCTGATCCGGGCAAAGTGCTGCGGTGCAAACCGCGGGATCCCGGTGAACACCACGTCACCGCTTTCCGAAATTGAATCGGACACACGCAACGTGCCGCGGTCGTGCAACCCGATCACGTCACCGGGCCACGCCTCCTCGATCTCGATCCGCTCGCGCGCCAGGAACTGCTGCGGCTGGCTGAGCCGCATCGACTTCCCGGTACGCGCCAACGTCACGTTCATCCCGGCATCGAACTTCCCCGAGCAGATGCGGACGAAGGCGATGCGATCGCGATGCCGCGGGTCCATGTTCGCCTGGATCTTGAACACAAAACCGGTGAACTCCTCGTCGGTCGGGTCGACTGTGCGATCGTCGGCCTCACGCGGCAGCGGGCCGGGTGCAAACTCAAGGAAGTCGTGCAGAAACGGTTCCACGCCGAAGTTGGTGAGCGCCGAGCCGAAGAACATCGGCGAGAGCGTGCCATTGAGGATCGCATCCTCGTCCCACGGCAGCCCTGCCATGTCGAGGAGATCGAGCTCGTCCTTCACTGTCGCCATCGTATCGGCGCCGAGGATATCGCCCAGCGTGGGGCTGTCGAGCGGCAGGCGCGTCGTCTTCGTGAGTGTCGCACCGTGATCGGCGTTTTTGTCGAAGACGAGCACCTCACGACGGCGGCGGTCGGCCACGCCCACGAAGCCGGATCCGGTCAGGATCGGCCACGTGACAGGATGAATCCCGATACCGAGATCGGCTTCGACGTCGCTCACCAACTGGAGTGGGTTGCCACCGGGGCGGTCGCACTTGTTGACGAACGAGAAGATCGGCATCCGGCGCATCTTGCAGACATCGAAGAGCTGGCGGGTGCGCTGTTCGACGCCGCGACGGTTATCGAGCAGCATCACCGCGCTGTCGGCAGCGATCAGTGTGCGATAGGTGTCCTCGGAGAAGTCGACGTGACCGGGCGTGTCGAGGAGATTCACCTGGTAACCCATGTACTCGAACTGCAAGACGCTCGACGTCACCGAGATGCCCCGCTGGCGTTCCAGTTCCATCCAGTCGGAGGTCACGTGCCGAGCGGCGCGACGCGCCTTGACGGAGCCAGCGAGGTGGATCGCGCCGCCATAGAGCAGCAGCTTCTCGGTGAGGGTCGTCTTGCCGGCGTCGGGGTGCGAGATGATCGCGAACGTTCGGCGGCGCGCGATGGCCCGGGCCAGCGCGTCGGTGGGTGCAGTACTCATTGTCGGGAAAGGTACATGGGGCCGGCGGAGTGGGCTGCTTAGTACCGCCGGCCGACGAGATAGCCGATGAAGCCTCCGACCATGCCGACAGTGAACGCAAGCAAACCGACAACCCCGTTGTCTTCGCTCCGACACCCGCTGCAGTGGGGGCCACTGGACCGCTCGTCGAGCTTGAGAACCAGGATCGTCCCGAAGAAGCCAGCCGCGAAGCCGATGATAAATCCTTCGGTACCACGAGGGCGTTTCTGAAAACTGACGCGGCTTTCACGAGACAGAAAAACCGGTTCGGACGTCCTGGTCCGCTCGAGCCCCACCGGCCGTGGACCTTGGGCTACCGCCGGAAGCGGCATGAGCAGTAAGGCCAGGAGGAGCCGGCAGGCCAGCGAGCGATACCTGACTGCCGAAACGAGTCTCGCCATTTTCTAACCCCACAGAAAGTGAGTCGTCTCGCAGGTGGACTTCGCCGCTCCGCACTGACCGAATAGAATACCCCCATGAACGACACCCCGGCAGCCACACCCGGCCTGACCCCCCGCCACTGGATCGCGCTCACCGCCCTGATCTCGGCGATCGTCGCGACCTACCTGCACCTCTGGAAGATTGGTCTGGCCGGCACGCTCGTCTGCGGAGCGGGCCACGGCTGCGAAGTAGCCCAGTTCTCGTCGTACGGATACTTCCTCAAGCAGGACGTGGCCCTGATCGGCGCGGTGGGCTACGTGCTGATCTTCAGCACCGCCTTGATTGGCACGTTCCCCGCACGCATCAACGACCGTCGAATCACCGTCGCGTTGGCCGCGCTGATCATTCCCGCGTTCCTCTTCACGCTGCGACTCAAATACGGCGAGTTCATCGTCCTCAAGACCTTCTGCCCGTGGTGCGCCGTGTCAGCGACCACGATCACGCTGCACGTGCTGCTGGTGATCGCCGATTGGAAGCGGGCGCGACGGATTGTCCATTTCCGTGCCGCATGAATGCGGGTGCCGCACGTTGTCCATTTCCGTTCCGCGTAAACGCGGGTGCCGCACAAGTGCGGCACCTGTGGGGGGATCATCGCGCGACGGACGGCGCGGGCCCATTCCGATGCGCGTCAACACAGGTGCCGCATTCCATGCGGCACCCGGCCTTGGCCGGAATGGGAATGCGAAAACGTTTTGCGTAACGGACGCCGTCGGCGTATTTCATTCCGCGTAAACGCGGGTGCCGCACACGTGCGGCACCTGTGGGGGGATCATCGCGTACCGGACGGCGTCCACGCGTTCCGTCAACCCGGCCCGATCTCGTCGAGCCGCCCGACACCGCGCAATTCCGGGAAATACCGCGCCGTGGTACCCACCACCGCCAACGTGAGCCCGCCACCGAGCAGCACAGCTGGCACCGCGCCGAAGAGCCGCGCCGTCACCCCCGATTCGAACGACCCAATCTCATTGCTCGACCCCACAAATATCTGGTTGACGCTGGTGACACGCCCCATGAGATGATCGGGCACCAGCAGCTGCAGGAGTGTCGAGCGCACCACCACACTCACCATGTCGACCGCGCCCGCCGCCGCGAGTGCTGCCATCGAGAGCCAGAGCGAGCGTGAGAGCCCGAACACAATGGTGAAAACGCCGAACGCGGCAACCGCCTGCAGCATCGACCGGCCGGCGCGCTCCATCGGTGGCCGCCACGAGAGCCACACCGCCATCAACACCGCGCCGAGTGCTGGCGCGGCGCGCAACAGGCCGAGGCCCCACGCGCCGACGTGCAGGATGTCGGCGGCAAAACTCGGCAGCAGCGCGATCGCCCCTCCAAACAGCACCGAGACGAGGTCGAGCGTCATCGTGCCCAACAGCAGACGCTGGCGGCGCAGGTAGCGCACTCCCGCCGTGAGAGCCGCCATCGTCGACTCGCCCGTCGGCGCCGCAATCGGCACAGCACGAAACGTGATTGTGGCGAGCGCGAGCAGCGACGCCGTAACCAACGCCGCATCGACGAGGTAGCTGTTGCGGGCGCCGATGAGTGCGTTGAGGATGCCACCGATTGCCGGTCCGATGACGGCACCGAGCTGCCACGCCGTGCTGCGCCAGGTGACGGCGTTGGCCTGCAGC
>JBDSMU010000105.1:0-2508 GCA_039915685.1 Gemmatimonadales bacterium
CGCGTCCCATCCGATCCCCCGCGCCTCGAGCAGCTTCTCGATCGCCGGGACCTTGGCGGGGCCGCGCACCTGCAGGATGTGCGAGATCTTCAACTCGGTTCCCCGGTGCGTGGTCGCAGCCGACTCCCGTCCGCTCACCAGTGCCACCTCGATGTCGCTGTCGCGCAGCATCGCGATGCCGAGCCCGTCCTGAATATCGAAGCGCTTCAGCTCAACGCGCACGTCAGCATGCTCGCCGACGAATATCGCGTTGTCGGTGAGAACACCGTCCACGTCGAGGCCGAGGAGGCGGATCCGGCGGGCGAGTGCCTGGTCAAGCACGCTGACGTTCCCGGGCGGCGTGCCAGACATCGAGGACACGTGCCACAAGGTCATCGAGCTCTGCGAGCGGCCACTGCGTGGCTGCGTCGGAGAGTGCGCTCGACGGATCGGGATGGGTCTCGATGAAGAAGCCGTCGGCGCCTGCAGCCGCTGCAGCCGTTGCGAGGGCCGGAATGAACTCGCGGAGCCCTCCGCTGGCGCCGCCACTGGCCTGCCCCGGCTGCTGTACGCTGTGGGTCGCGTCGAAAATCACCGCCGCACCCGTGGCCTGCTTCATCCGCTGGAAGTTCCGGAAATCCACCACGAGGTCGCCGTAACCGAAGAATGTGCCACGCTCGGTGCATGCCACGTCCTGCGACCCGCCCTCGCGCACCTTGTCGAGTGCGCCGGCCATCGCGTCGGCGTGCATCCACTGGCCCTTCTTCACGTTCACGGGCTTCCCGGTTGCACCGGCCGCAACGAGCAGGTCGGTCTGGCGCGAGAGAAACGCCGGGATCTGGAGCACGTCAACCACGTCGGCCGCGGCGCGCACCTGGGATACGTCGTGCACGTCGGTCAGGATGGGCAAGCCGGTTTCCTCACGCACCCGCACGAGTGCGGCGAGGCCGGCATCGAGACCGGGGCCCCGCGGTGAATCGCCACGGGCGCGGTTGGCCTTGTCGAACGACGCCTTGAAGCAGACCGGAATGCCGTGACGCGCGCCGATCGAAGCCAGCACGTCGGCCACGCGGCGCATCGTGTCGTGGTGTTCCACCACGCACGGTCCCGCGATCAGGAATGGCGACGCGCCAAATTGCCAGGTCACCGCGCGGCGGTCTCGACGGCGGCGCGTTCCGCATTCCGGGACCCGTGCTTGTGCTCCAGTGCTGCCGCAACGAACGCTGCGAACAACGGGTGCGGACGGGTGGGTCGCGACTTGAGTTCCGGGTGGAACTGGCAGCCGACAAACCACGGATGATCGGGCAACTCGATCATCTCGACCAGCCCGCCATCCGGCGACCTTCCGGACAGACGCATCCCGTGCTCGGCGAGCACGTCGCGGTAGGCGTTGTTGACTTCCCACCGGTGACGGTGGCGTTCCGAGATCTCGGTGGTGCCGTATGCCTTGGCGGCCGCGCTGTTGGGCGTGAGCCTTGCCGCGTAAGCACCGAGTCGCATGGTGCCACCAAGGTCGGTGACGTCGCGTTGCGATGCCATCAAGGCGATCACCGGATCCTCGCACTTCGGTTCGAACTCGGTGGATGTGGTGTTCGTCATCCCGCACACCGATCGCGCGTACTCGATGATGGCCACCTGGAGGCCGAGGCAAATCCCGAAGAACGGAAGGTGGTTCTCGCGAGCATGGCGGATCGCGCGGATCATCCCCTCGATCCCTCGGATTCCGAACCCACCCGGCACGAGCAGTCCGTCGTGACCGGCGAGCACGTCGGCAGGATCTTCGGTGTCGAAGCGGTCGCTCGAGATCCAGCTGATCGACACGCCACAGTTGGCCGGAATGCCGCCATGAAGCAGCGCTTCTCCTACAGACTTGTAGGCATCGGAATAATCGGTGTACTTGCCGACGACGGCGATCCGCACCCGGTGTTCGGGGTGCAGGATGCGCTGCACAAGCCCACTCCATTCGGTGAGGTCGGGTTCACGGGTCTCGAGGTGCAGCCGTTCACACACCTCGCGATCGAATCCCTGCTCGTGGAAGCGGAGCGGCAGTTCATAAATGCTCTTGACGTCGGGGCTCTCGATCACGCTGTTGAAGTCGACGTTGCAGAAGAGCGCGATCTTGCGCTTGATTTCGGCGTTGAGGGGATGCTCGCTGCGGCAGATCAGCATGTCGGGCTGGATCCCGACCTGCATCAGGTCGCGCACCGAGTGCTGGGTCGGCTTGGTCTTGAGCTCGCCGGCGGCGGCGATCCACGGCACCAGCGTGAGGTGCACGAAGAGCGAGTTTTCGCGGCCCACGTCCTGGCGGAACTGCCGGATTGCCTCGAGGAACGGCAGCGACTCGATGTCGCCCACCGTACCGCCGATCTCGATGATGACGACGTCGTGACCGGGTGCGGTGCGCTTGAGCGCCGACTTGATCTCGTCGGTGATGTGCGGGATCACCTGCACCGTCCCGCCGAGGTACTCGCCGCGCCGTTCCTTGCCGATGACGGTCTGGTAGACCCGGCCGGTGGTGATGTTGTTCTG
>JBDSMU010000109.1:0-13390 GCA_039915685.1 Gemmatimonadales bacterium
TGCCCTTGGCCACGAGTCGGACAGCTCCGCCAACAGCCGGGGCTGCGTACGCGTTGCTTCTCGACAGAAAAAGAATTTCGTCGTTGTCGGGGGACCACCGAGGCATTAGCTCGATTCCCACGTAATCCTCCGAGAGTTTCCACGCTTTACCACCGCCGATCTTCTGCACGAAGATCGTCAGGTGATTCGAGTTTCCCTTGGAGTACGCACAAGCCGACCATTTGGTGAGAGGGCCGCTTCGACCTGCAAGCCGTCATCCGCAGAGAGCGGGCTTGATGCACCGATGGCGAGAGGCGGGGTGGGTCGCGTAGATATCCACCGGGTGGCGCCGGCGAGCATGCCGAGCACCAGAATCGCCCCCACCACCGCCCAACGCGAACGGCTCGAGTGGTCCGAAACGCGTCCCTGCGGCGGCGGGGAAGCCGTGTCAACAGCCTCCGCACCAACGGGCGTCCCCGCTATCGGGAGGATAGCTCGTTTCGTCTTCTCGCCCGGAGAAACTGTCGCGGCTCTGAGACGCGCCGCCATCGCGACTGTTTCCGCCGCAGGCTCGGCGTCAAAATCCTGGGCGAGCCGACCACGATATCCTTCGAATGTCGCGAGCGCCCCACCTCTGTCTCCGATTGCCTCTTGCAGCGTCATCATCCGGCGCACGACCGTCTCGTCGTCGGGTTGCAAGTCCTGCACTCGGCGCGTCAGCGCGAGCGCCTCAACAAGCCTCCCTTCTCGCTCGTGCTCATCCACACTCGCCATCACCGCGACGGACACAGCGACCTTGATTCGCGTCCTTTCGAGATCGAGCCACCGTAGAAACCCCTCACTCCCGGCTGGATACAGTCCTCTCAGCAGCTCGCCGCCGTAGTGATCCAGCGCCGTCTCTGCGTCATGGTGCTCGAGCGATTCCCACACATGCGACAGGTCAGTTCGCACAAGCGCCGGGTCCAACGAAATTTCTTCGTCGCCGCGATTGCGGACCACCTCATCGCCCAGGGCCTGGCGGATGACGTAGATCCCGTTTCTGAGCGATGTCCGTGCGTGAGAGGTATCGAGATCCGGCCAGAAAAGCGCGAGCAGGGTGTCGCGCCTGTGCCAAGTACCCGGAGTGGGGGTCGCGAGATAGGCCAGCAGCGCCAGACGCTTGGGCTGCCGGAGAAGGACGTCGCGGTCTGTTCCGTCTGAAGCGGAAAGGCGAATCTCGCCTAGAATCCGGAGCTCAAACATGACTGAATTACCGTTTCAGCCCCGAATTTGGCAAGTAAAACCGACAGTTCACGCTGCGGTGACGGCTGCGAGACTGCTGGCTGGCGGCCCGTGACCGCCGTGGCGCTCGCTGAAACGGACGGCAATCCCGCGACCAATACGGTCGCTGGCTGGCAGGTACCCGGTTTTCCAACTCCGCCGGTACCTGACTATCCGAGCGCTCACTCGGCCGCTGGCTCCGCGGCCGCAGCGATCATCGAGGACCTGGTGCCGGGGCGCGGGAGGAGTATCACGACGACGAGCGGATCGCTCCCGGGCGTGATGAGAACATTTGCGACGGTCGATGCCGCGGCGAAGGAGAACGCTTTGTCGCGCATTTACATCGGGTTCCATTTCCGTGAGGCCACCACGGTGGGATTGACACAGGGACGGCAGGTGGGCGATTACGTAGCGCAGAACGCGATGCGCCCGCTCAAGGGAAATAACTGGGAGATCGTCATCACGACCGTTGACCGATGACGGGTGATGGGTGGCGAATTCCACCTATATTGCAGAAGCACCCGACAACACGAGGCCCCGATGGGCACCATCCTGGACCGGCTCTCCGGACTGGCGGACCGTTACCTGGTCGATCGTGAGATCGGCCACGGCGGTATGGCCACCGTCTACCGCGCCCGCGATCTGAAGCACGATCGCTCCGTGGCGATCAAGGTGCTGCGCCCCGAGCTCACCCAGGCAATGGGTGGCGAGCGTTTCTCCCGCGAGATCAAGCTTGCCGCGCAGCTGCAGTCGCCGCACATCCTGCCGATGCTCGACTCCGGCGAGGTCGACGGCCTCCTTTACTATGTCATGCCATTCGTGGAGGGTGAGTCGCTCCGCGATCTCCTTGCACGGAGTGGCGCCTTGCCGCCCTCAGAGGTGATGCGCCTGCTGCGCGACATTGTTGATGGGCTCGCCCACGCGCATCGGCACGGCGTGGTGCACCGCGACATCAAGCCCGACAACGTGATGCTCGCCGAGCGGCACGCGCTGTTGATGGACTTCGGCGTGGCGAAGGCCCTCAACGATGCCAACGCGTCGCATGACCTGACCTCCGTCGGCATCTCCCTTGGCACTCCGACCTACATGGCGCCGGAACAGGCGGCGGCCGATCCCCACATCGATCACCGCGTCGATATCTACGCCGTTGGCGTGATGGCGTACGAGATGCTGAGCGGTGCGCCACCCTTCACGGGCACACCGCAATCGGTGATCGCGGCCCACATCACCAAGTTGCCGACTCCCATCGACACCGCCGCACCAGGGACGACGCCCGCTATTGCGGCGATCGTGATGCGTTGCCTCGCGAAGAACCCGGGTGATCGTTTCGAGAGTGCCGATGTCCTGCTCGGTGCAATCGAGTCGTTGGTCACGCCGAGTGGCAGCGCGGCACCGGTGACGCCGGCGGCGAGGAACCGTCGTCGCGTGATTGCCGGAATTGGTGCGCTTGCGGTGGTCGTCGGCGGTTGGTTCATCGTGCGCAGCGTCCAGCGCGACCGATGGGTGCACCAGACTGCCCTGCCGGAAATGCGCAGGATGATAGAGGCGGGACAGTTCGATTCCGCCTGGTATCTGAGCCGGGAGGCCGCAGCCATTGCCCCGACTGATTCCACGCTTAGTGCGTTGCTCGCGGAGCAGTCTTTCACCCGTTTTGTGCCGATCACCACGCTTCCGGAAGGCGTCACCGTCTTCCGCGCGTCGCTCACCGATACGACGACATGGCACCTACTCGGTACGACGCCGATCGATACCCTTGCGCTCCCGCGCCAGCTCGGCCTGTTCCGGCTGGAGAAGGCTGGTTACCAGACCGAGTATGTGATCGGCATTTCCCGGCTGGAGAACGTGCGCCTCGCTGCGGTGGACGCGCCCGATCCGGAGATGGTCACGATCGCAGGGCGCCCGGAGTACGGCACATTCCTGGTCGGCACCGATGGCTCGCCGCCAATCGCGCTCGGCGACTGGAAGCTGGATCGCTACGAGACATCCAACCGGGACTACAAAGCATTCCTCGATGCCGGTGGCTATCGCGACAGCAGCTATTGGGTGCACTCCTTTCAGCGTGACGGACGCGCCATCCCGCGTGCCGAGGCGATGGCGCGCTTCGTCGATCAAAGCGGACAACCCGGACCCGCGACCTGGGTAGGGGGCGACTATCCCAGCGATCAGGCCGAGATGCCGGTCGGCGGGGTGAGCTGGTACGAGGCGGCGGCGTATGCGAAGTGGAAGAAGAAATCGCTACCGACGATTTATCACTGGGCTGAGGCGGCGGGTGTCTTCTATTCGCGCGGAATCGTGCCGTGGAGCAACATGGAGGGGAAGGGGCCGCGCGCGGTGGGGACACCTCACGGCGTGAGCATGATGGGCGTCTCGGATCTCGCGGGGAACGTGCGCGAGTGGATCGAGAACGACGCCGGTCGCGATCTCCGTTACATCCTGGGCGGTGGCTGGAGCGACCCGACTTACGCCTTCGTCGATGCCTACGCGCAGCCGCCGATGGATCGTTCGGTGATCAACGGGATCCGACTCGCAACATACGCGGCGACCGATAGCGGTGTGGTGCTGGCCCAGGCGCCGCTGCCCAGGAAGTTCACCGACTACAAGACGGTGACACCGGTGGCGGACGCCGTCTTCGCGGGCTTCCTGCCGCTGTTCGAATACGATCCGATTCCACTCGACGCCAACGTCGAGAGCACCGACACCACCAGCGAGGAGTGGAACGCCGAGTTTGTTTCATTCACCGCCGCGTACGGTGGTGAAAGGATGCAGGCGTGGGTTTTCCTGCCGAAGCAGGGCACGCCGCCCTACCAGACCGTGGTCTACTTCCCGGGGTCGGGTGCGCTCAACGCCAGCACGTCGGCGGAACGCCGCGACATGGGCGCGAGCTTCGTGGTCAAGAGCGGTCGCGCGTTCGTGCTGCCGATCTACAAGAGCACTTATGAGCGCACCGATTCCCTGAAGAGTGACCTCGCCAACGAGTCCGTGTTCTGGCGCGACCATGTTGTGATGTGGGTCAAGGACTACCGTCGCGCACTCGACTATCTGAGCACTCGGGCGGACATCGACACCACCAAGTTTGCTTATTTCGGCTACAGCTGGGGTGGCTACATGGGGGGGATCGTGCCGGCGGTGGAGCCGCGGATCAAGGCGGCGGTGCTGTATGTGGCGGGGCTCACCATGGAGCGGGGTCGTCAAGAGACCGAGCCTGTGAACTACCTGCCGCGGGTGAAAGTTCCGGTCCTCATGCTCAACGGGAAGTACGATTTCTTCTTCCCGACTGAAACCGCCCAGCGACCCTTCTTCGATCGGCTCGGCACGCCGACGGCCCACAAGAAATGGGTGGTGTACGAAGGAGGCCACGACGTACCGCGGCCGATGTTGATCTCGGAGACGTTTGCGTGGTTGGACAGGTATTTGGGGCCGGTCAGGAAGTAACGGCTGCCCCCGAATAATCCGTTACCTTCCGATCACCCCGATCGCAGGAACGCCCGGTATGGACCCAACTCTCAGTGGCTTTGCACTCGGCTTGCTGTTTGGAGCGGCGAAATTTGGCCTGATCGGAACGGTGGGCTTTGGAATCGCCTGGTGGAGAACCCGCTCGCAGTTGCGTAAGCTGGAAGCGCAATTTCCCGCGCCCAGCATACTTGAGGAACGACTCGCCCGCCTCGAGCAAGATGCCGACTATTCTGCTGCAAAACTCGACCAACTGATCGACGCACAAGCCACGGTCGCGCGACTGCTGACCGACACCGAAGGGCGCGGACGGCTCAAAGATCCTGCCGATCGTTCTTGACCCAACGGCTGATCACCGCTTGGGCTCGATCCCTCCCAGCACCAGCGATGAACGTCGTTGTCATCGCTGGGCGGCCCTCGTACGTCGAGGGGATCCGAGATTATCGGGACGCGAGACCGTTCGCGCCGTCAGGAATGCCCGGCGTGGCCCCTAGCTTCTGGAGCGACCCGTCCGCCCCGACGGCGAATGCGGTGATCGTCTCGGTCCCTGAGTCGAGCGAATACAGGAACTTGCTGTTGCGGGAGATGGCGAGGTCGATCGGACCGGCGCCGCTCCTGCCGGTCACGCCGTCGGCGTTGAGCAGGCTCAGGCCCCCGCCCGATACGGAGTAACCGGTGATGGTTCCGCTTTGGGTGTTGCTGGTGTAGGCAAAACGGCTGTTCCCGGTGATCACAAACCAGCAGGGCGCGCTTTGCGCCGAGACAACCGACCCGCTGACCAGGCTCAACTCACCGCCGGAACTCACCTGATATGAGGAAGCTGCGCCCGCATTTGCCGCGCCACCGAACGCCTCCGACACGATGAGGACGCCGGTCTGGCTGAAGGCGAATCCAAACGGCGTGTCGCCATTAGACGCCTGGATCCGTGGCGCCGAAGTCAGCCCATCGGCTCCAACCAGAAAGGTCAGAATCGAATTGGCGGCCTTCTCGGTGACGACGAGCACGCGACCCGACGGATCGAACGCCACCTGAGCCGGGCCGCTGCCGGCGCCTGAAAGCGGCCGGGTCGAACCGGCAATCATGGTAAGCGCACCGTCGTTGGAGAGCCGGAAACCGGTGATGTTGCCGCTCCCACCTGCGTTCAGCGCGTAGACCAGCGATCCCGAGACGGTGACGCTGATTGGCCGGACCCCGCCCGATGCCACCGTGCCTGCAGCACGGAGTCCGCCTTGTCCCAGCACGCGGAAGACTGCGATGCTGTTGCTACCCGCGTTGACCGCGAGGAGCCAACGCCCGTCGTCGGTCAAGACCAGCCCGCCCTGGTTGCCGAGTCCGCTGCCGGTTCCGGTTCCGCCGGTCGCGGCCGAGCCAGCTGCTTCGAGCGCCCCGTCAGCTCGACGCGAGAAAATCAGGACCTCGTTGCCCGCCACCGCATTGCTCATGGTATACACCGTGCCCGCGGTGCCGCCGCCGGAAGCACTGAAGTTCGGCTCCACCGGAACCGCGTTCGATCCGGTATCGGCGCATCCGGCCAGGGCAAACGTCAGGGCTGCGACCGCAATGAATCCGTTCCGTCGCTGCATTCGTGCTCCTTGCCGGCCCGATCAGCCGGCGCTTGGGTTCGTTGATTGACCCGCTATCCTTGGAGAAGACCGAACCCCGACGAATAATTTCCGTTCGAGGCAGGCTTACCCCGCGACGAATAGTCGAACGACACCAGAAGCGGGCCGAGTTCGACGCCATCGCGGTGCCGCTGGTCGGCACGGTATACAACGCCGACTTGTGCCCGGTGGATTTCGCGGCAGGACCGATAGGGCATCAGCGAACCCCGCTCAGAGGAGTAATCCCGACCGCATGCACTCGATCGAGGAGAGTTCGCGCGGGTCGCCGTTGACGTACCACGAGGCATCAAGCCATTCGTGACGACTTCGTTCGCCCGCTGCGTTGCACGGGGCTAGCTTCGCTGTACCTCGTCTCGGAGCCTGCTCGTGACCCAGCTGTCTCGCCGCACCATTGCGTTCCTCTTCGCCGTCCTCCCGGTGTTCGCCGTTCGCCGTTCGCTGCCCGCCCAGGCGACTCCAGTCGCCATCTCCGCGGCCCGAATGCTCGACGTTCGCAGCGGTCGGACAATCACTCCGGGGTTGGTGGTGGTGCAGGGAGGGAAGATCACGCAGGTCGGTGGCGCAGCGCCGAGCGGCGCGGAAGCGATCAACCTTGGCGACGCGACGTTGATGCCGGGGTTCATTGATGCGCATACTCACCTGACCTTCGAGATCGCCCCGGGCTTCGACTTGATGCCGGTGAAGGAGACGGTGGCCGATGAGGCGATCCGCGGTGTGGCGAACGCCGCCAAGACGCTGAACGCCGGATTCACCACCGTGCGTAACGTCGGCTCAGGGGGGATGAGCGACGTGGCGCTGATGCACGCAATCGAGCAGGGCACGGTGCCAGGCCCTCGTATCATTCCAGCGGGCTATTCTATCGGCATCACCGGGGGCCACTGCGACGTCACTGGCTTCGCGCCGGGGATCGCGGAATCCGGCCCTGCGCAGGGGGTGGCCAATGGTCCGGACCAGATGATCGAAGCGGTGCGGCAGCAGATCAAGTACGGCGCCCAGGTGATCAAGATTTGCGCGACCGCGGGCGTGCTCTCGTTTGAGAACTCTGTCGGCGCGCAACAGATGTCCGATGCGGAACTGAAGGCAGTGGTGGACGAGGCGAACCGTCATGATGAAAGAGCACGGCACCTGGCTGGTGCCGACTCGGGCCTTGGGGTCGCTGATCAACATGGAAGCGCTGCCCCCACTGTTGCGGCGCAAGGCGGCAGAGGTGCTTCCGATGGCCGAGGCGTCTCTCCGCAAGGCGATTCAGGCCGGGGTGAAGATTGCGCTTGGCACCGACGCCCAACTTCTCGGCACCGCCGACCGTGGCGAGATTGCGGTCGGAATGCTCGCGGATCTCGTGGCCGTCCCCGGCAACCCACTCCAGGATATCACCGCCACCGAGCGACCGGTGTTCGTGATGAAAGATGGCGTGCGGGTGCGGTGATCCGTTCGCACTCACCGCAGGCCTGATGGTCCTTCGTTACCCTTGTCGGAGTTAGTGATGCCACAAACCGCCACTCGCCTCGCGATCGTCACTGGCACAAGCTCCGGAATTGGCGAGGCTCTCGCCCAGCAACTCCTCGACCAGGGCTGGACCGTGGTCGGCATCGCCCGGCGCGGGGGGCGCTTTGACCATCCCCAGTTTCACCATGTGGCCATCGATCTATCCGCAGTTGGTGAGCTCCTGGCGGCGCTCGATGCGGGTGTAGGCCCGATGGTGCGCGACTCTACCCTTGCGCGCATCGGACTTGTCAACAATGCCGCTGATGTTGCCTTGCTTGGGCAACTGGACCGGGTCGATCCCACTGCGATGCTCTCCGCCTTTGCGACGAATACCGTCGCGCCGACCGTTCTCGCCGGCTGGGTCGTGCGTACGGCTTCTACATCGGTTCCCCTACGTATCGTGACCATCTCCTCCGGAGCGGCCATCGTGCCGCTGCCCGGAATGGGCGCTTATGCTGCGACGAAGGCGGCCGTTCGCATGGCGGGTATGGTGTTGGCGGCCGAGATCGACGCGCGCGGAGGAGACGTGGATCGTGACGCAACCATCTGGTCGTACGAACCGGGCGTTGTGGCGACGCCGATGCAGACGGCCGTCCGGGAAAGCAGCGTAGAGAGCGTCCCGATCGTTCAGGTCTTCAAGGATCTTCACGCCAGCGGGCAACTCCGGGACCCCGCGGAGCCAGCCACCGAGATCGCGGCTTACTTGAACGGAGATGGTCACCCCCGTTTCAGCGAACAGCGTTTCATGCTCGAACCTTGACACAGCGGCCGGACCACCGCTCAAGGACACCCGTAAACGCACCGCTGCCCCCGGGCCAACGCGAGACGGCGACCTTCCCGCGATTCGGCCTCACTCAGTTCGCGCGCCGATTCCCCACGGAGACTTCACGGCTCGACGTCCGCATCCTCGGCGACGTTGAACACGAACTTCTGCTTTCAAATGTGCTCGACGGTCTTCCTCGCGTCGAACAAGTCAGCGACTTCCATTGCGTCACCACCTGGAGCCATCGATCTCTCCGTTGGGGTGGCGTTCGTTTCGTCGACTTCTATGAGCAATTGCTGCTTCCGAAAGCGCGTCCGCACGACAACGCGAGATTCCTCATCCTTCGCGGCCAGGACGGCGCCCGAACTTGCTCGCTGCTTGAGGATCTTTGTGCTCCGGATGTCCTGCTTGCTGACACCCTCGACGGTCAACCGCTAAAGGTTGAGCACGGCGCACCTCTGCGCCTGGTTGCGCCCGCCCAGTACGGGTACAAGTCCATCAAGCACCTGTCGGCAATCGAATTCTGCTGCGACATGACGGCGTTTCGCCCGTCCGCATTCCGTTTCATGGATCATCCTCGCGCGCGTGTGGCGCTGGAGGAGAGGGGACGGTGGGTTCCCGGCTGGCTGTTGCGCTGGCTCTACCGGCCGCTGGTGACCCCTACTGCCGCTCGATTCGCGAAGGCCATGGACCAGTACAGGCGAGATCACCCGCTCGCATGATCGAGATCAAGGTGCGGCGGTGCCTCCGTCCCGCTCTTGCGACAGAGCGAACCGAGGCGTATTCATCACATCTGGGGCGCCCAGCGTCACCCCAAGCTGCCCTCCTCGGCATGACGAATACCGATGAAGTGAATGTCACGTTGCGGCTGCGTCAGGCGGGATGATCCCGTACCGCTTACGTCGTCGTCTCACGATCGGAGACCGACCATGCACACTCTCCCGACCACGATGCTCGCCGCGCTCGCGCTGGCGGCGTCGCTCTCCGCGGTTCTACCCGCTCCACTGCACGCGCAGGGAGGGCGCGCGGCGCCGGTCGAGCGGCCGTTTGGGCCGCGGGTGCAAGCCAACGACAATCGTGTGCCCGGCGGAGTCCTGCGCCGCGGAACGCTAAAAATGCACCTCGTGGCCCAGCGGGCCTCCTGGTACCCGGCGGCGGAAGATGGCGCCGTGAAGGTCGTCGAAACATTGGCGGAGAAAGGCCACTCGCCGCAGATCCCCGCGCCGCTGATCCGGGTTCCGCTCGGGACCCGCCTCGAGGTCAAGATCACCAACTCCCTCGCCGATACGCTGGTGGTGCTCGGCCTCGGCGGGCGGACCGATTCGCTTCGGCTCGCACCGAGGCAGACTCGCACGGCACGCATGACGGCATCCGCAGTCGGCAGCTATATGTACCGTGCCGCACTCCTGCGCGAAGGAGAAGTCACGACTGATGGCAGCGCCGGGCAGATGGTTGGCGGTTTCATCGTCGACTCCGGCGCGCCACCGAACGACCGCACCTTCATCACCACCTCCTGGGGCACCGGGCCGTTTTTCATGGCCGTGAATGGCAAGTCGTTCCCGTACACCGAAAAGTTCGTGCAGACAGTCGGCGACACCGTCCGCTGGCGCGTCCTGAACTCCGCAAACGACGAGGGCGGTCATCACCCGATGCACCTGCACGGCTTCTACTATGAGGTCACTTCCCGCGGGGGCTGGGGGGCGGACACCGTATACACGTCGGCGGAACGGCGCTCGGTGGTCACCGAGAACGTCCCGCCCCTCGGCAGCATGACAATGACGTGGGTGCCGGCTCGACCGGGCAACTGGCTCTTCCACTGCCACAACGCCGAGCACGTGGCGGGGCATCATCGGCATGCAATCGCCAGCACACCGCGACCGTGGCCGCCGATCACGACGCACGATGCCAGCGAACATATGGCGCAGGACATGTCGGGAATCGTCAACACGATCGAGGTCCTGCCCCGTGGGGGTGGCGCCGTCACCGCAGAGCCCGATGCACAAAATCCACGAAAACTCCGGCTGTTGATCCAGGAGCGTGCAGGGGTGCATGGGAACGGACCAAGGGGGGCCGGGTACGGCTTCGTCCTGCAGGACGGGGCAGTGGAGCCTGCGGCCGACTCGATCACCATTCCAGGCTCGCGGCTGGTGTTACAGCGGGACGAGCCGGTCGAGATCACGGTGTTGAATCGACTCGGAACCCATACGGCGGTCCACTGGCACGGCATTGAGCTGGAGAGCTTCTACGACGGCATCGCCGGGTGGAGCGGGGCCGGCAATCGCATTGCACCGATGATCGCACCGCATGATTCATTCATCGTGCGCTTCACGCCGCCCCGGGCCGGCACGTTCATCTATCACGCCCACATCACCGACGTCGAGCAGATCGCGAGAGGGTTGTATGGGGCGCTCGTCGTGGTGCCGCCGGGCTACCGGGGGGTGCCGGGAACCGACCACGTGGCGATCGTCGCGTTCGGCCGTCCCGGGGGCAAGGCGTCCCTGGTGGTGAACGGTTCCCGCACCCCAGCGCCGCTCGATCGACTACGGGACGGCGTGCAGCGAATTCGAATCATCAACATCTCGACGGAGAACAATGCCATCGTCACGCTCTCCGATGGTATGGGGTTGATCACGTGGCGTGCTGTAGCCAAGGATGGTTTTGACCTGCCTCTCTCACAACGATCGGTCGGCCCGGCTCATGTGCGGATCTTTCCGGGGGAGACTTATGATTTCGAGTTCGACTCCCGCGCTGATGTGCTGAGGCTGCTTGCAAGCAACACACACATCGCGGATGGAGACGAGGATATTCCACTCGAGCTTCGGGTGCGGCCGTAACCGAGGCGCCCCCCGAGGAGCACGGCGGCCTCGGAAGACGCGCCGGAGCAAAAGCGCACAGTTGTCAGGCGCGCAACACCATTGCGGGAGTACCGAAATGAACTTCCCGTCCTCGACGCCATCGGTCTTTCGTCTGACCATCCTTGTCTGTGCCTGTGTCGCCGCGTTCGCCGGTCGAGCGGAAGGCCAGATCGGGGTGGCCATGGCGAACAACAACAATGTGGCGGCCGGAACGTCCACCAACGGCACACTCCGCGTCAGCCTGGTGGCTCGGCGTGCGACATGGCATCCCGAAGCGGACGACGGTCCGTCGGTGGAGGTTGAGGCATTCGGTGAGGATGGCATGCGGCCGAGTGTCCCAGGTCCGCTGCTGCGCGCGCGCGTGGGAACAGTGCTCGACGTGAACGTGCGGAACAGCCTGCCCGACACCCTCCTCGTCTTTGGAATACTTGGTCCGGCGGCCGCGGCTGACACATTGCGCATCCCGCCCGGCGGAGAGGTCCGATCGCGCGCGACGCTCACGATGGCCGGAACGTACGCGTACGGCGGCGCGACCATCGTCGGTGATTCAGTGCACCTTCTCGGTACGGCGAGTCAGCTACTCGGTGCGCTGATCGTGGATAGTGCAGAGGCTCAGCCGGATCGTGTTTTCGTTATCAGTATCTGGCCCCGCATGCCCGGCCAGTTCGTCATGGCAATCAATGGGAAATCGTGGCCGCACACGGAGCGGATGGACGTGACGGTCGGGGACTCCGTGAAGTGGCGTGTGATCAATGGCACGCGCGGCAGGCATCCCATGCACCTGCACGGCTTCTACTTCAGGATCGACAGCCGGGGCAGCTGGTCCGCGGACAGGTCAATCGCTGATGCGAACCCGATGGTGGTGACGGAGTCGGTGCCATACCGCGGCACGTATTCCATGACCTGGACACCGGAGCGCGCCGGGAACTGGCTCTTCCACTGTCACGATGCGTTGCATACGACGTGGCGTCGCCGATTCAACCTGATCGGCGAACGCCCCCCCGCCACACTGCCGATGAACCACGAGGTAAGCCACGCGGAGCAGGATATGTCGGGCCTGGTGATCGGTATCCGGGCGCGCAACCGCGACGGCACTGCTTCGACCGCGGTGATTCCTCCTGCTGAACATTTTGTCCGTGTCGCCGTCATCGAGAAGGCGGGCTACTACGGGGCGGACCCGGGATTCGGCTACGTGCAGTTGCCTGGCACCGGCTCACCCGTCGATTCCCTTGAAATACCCGCTCGTCCACTGGTGCTCACGCGGGGTGTTCCTGCACAGATCACCGTGCTGAACCGGATGTCGGTGGCCACCGCGGTTCACTGGCATGGCATTGAGCTGGAAAGCTTCCACGACGGCGTCGCGGGCTGGAGCGGCGACGGCCTTACGACCGCACCCGTCATCGCACCGCAGGATTCCTTCATCGTTCGCATGACACCACCGCGTGCCGGCACGTTCATCTTCCACGCGCACGTCGACGACATGCGCCAGATGGCGCTGGGTCTTTATGGGCCGCTGATTGTTCTTCCACCTGGCGGCCAGTTCGATCCCCGCACAGACCATGTGTTCCTCCTTAGCCAGATGGGGCGGGGCCCCACGGCGGGTATGGGGGTGAACGGCAGCGCGACGCCCGCATCGATGTCGTTCGAACCCGGTGTGCCTCATCGGATGCGGTTCATCAACATCAGCGTCGCGGACGACGCGGCCTTCACCCTGTTCGCTGATTCATCCGTGGTGAGTTGGCGCGCGATTGCCAAGGATGGTGCAGACCTTCCGGTGAGCCGCGCACTGACGGGTCCCGCAACTGTCATCATCGCGCCCGGTGAGACGTACGACTTTGAAGTGATACTGAAGCCGGGCCGTCACCTTTTGACGGTCAAGAGTTTCAAGGACGTCGAGATCCTCATCAATGCGGTCGCTCCTGCGCAGGGTGCCGCGACGCCGAGCCATTCCGTGCCAGGTCGCATCGCGTTCACCA
>JBDSMU010000192.1:0-15398 GCA_039915685.1 Gemmatimonadales bacterium
CGACCAGAGCACATCCCCGCGGCTCTCGCGTTCGCGGCCGAGTTGGCGCACGAACGCGTGGTACCGATTCCAGCATAGCCGATGCGTTTCAAACTGGACGAAGATCTGCCCCGCGCCGCGCGGGCACGCTTAGTCGCGCACAGATGGGATGTCGAAGTTGTCCACGACGAGGGACTTGGGAGCTACATTTCTGACATGACCGACCAGATCCTGACCTTCGCAGAAGCGGAGTCGTGCCTCGCAACTGCTCATTCCGCCATTCTTGGCTTGGGTGTACGGCGCTTGGCCCTGTTTGGTTCGGTATCACGCGGCACCGCACAGGAGGACAGCGATGTCGACGTGCTCGTCGAGTTTCAACCCGGCCAGAAGAGCTATGATCGTTTCCTCGCGCTTGGCGACCTACTCGAGGGTATTTTTGCCCACCCTGTTGAGCTAGTGACTCCCGAATCATTGTCTCCCTTTCTTCGAGCCCACATCCTCGCTGAAGCCCAGGATGTCATTCGAGCCGCGTGAGTTCCTCCGGCACATTCTCACCGAATGTGACTACCTCCTCTCGGTCAGCACCGGCGTCACGCTGGAACGACTGGACACCGATCCAACGTTGCAGCGCGCTGTCGTTCGGAGCCTCACCATCATTGGCGAGGCCGCTAAACGCGTCCCGCCGGACCTGCGCACCGATTACCCAGACGTCGAGTGGCGCGCAATGGCTGGCATGCGGGATCGGCTGATCCATGATTACTTCGGCGTGGACCTTGAACTCGTCGTGGATGTGCTCGCGACCAAAATCCCGAGTCTGCGCACGGACATCTGGCGCATCCTCGACACAGCATAACCTCTGCGTATTACTGTCGAGCCCGAGCGACTCGGCCGCCGCGCGGTTGATTCCGCAAGGCACACGGAGGCCTCGGGAGAGATATGATGATCACGATACGCCGGGAGCCCGCACCGCCTGATCGCGCGCTGACAACGATCGTTCACACCGCTTTTGCAACGAGGTCCCCAATGCCCAACCCCGGTGACGTGATCCTGTTGGTCGGAACGATGAAGGGAGGCTTCATCCTCTCGTCCGGGCCCGATCGCAAAGAATGGAAAGTCGATGGCCCGCACTTTCCGGGCGAGGCGGTGTATTCCGCGCTGCTCGACCAACGCGACGGACGCTCGCGGCTCTTCATGAGCGGGCAAAGCATGCACTGGGGTAGCACCATCCGGGTGAGCGACGACTTTGGTGCCACCTGGAGCGGCCCTGAGCGTCAGGCGGTGCGCTTCCCGGAAGACAGCGGATTGTCGCTGGCGCAGGTTTGGCAGATCGAGCCGGGCCGCGACTCCGAGCCCGACACGCTCTACTGCGGGGTCGAGCCCGCCGCGCTCTTTACCTCGCGCGACGGTGGCGTCGAGTGGGCGCCTGTCGAAGGACTCCTCAACCACGAACACCGCGAGAAGTGGATGCCCGGTGGTGGCGGACTCTGCCTCCACACGATTGTGACCGACCCCGCCAACCTGGAGCGCATGGGGATCGCGATCTCGACCGCCGGCTTCTACCGCACCGACGACGGCGGCAACACCTGGCAGGCGCGCAACAAGGGTGTGCGCGCGGTGTTCCTTCCCGACCAGCAGCCGGAGTTCGGGCAGTGCGTCCACAAGGTGGCGCACCATCCGTCGCGGCCCGAGCGGCTCTACCTCCAGAACCACTGGGGGCTCTACCGGAGCGACGACTGGGGCGATTCGTGGCACGACATCGCCAACGGCGTCCCGTCCGACTTCGGGTTCGCAATGCAGGTGCATCCGCACGAACCCGATACCGTGTACATCGTGCCACTGACGTCTGACCAGTTTCGCGTGGTGCCAGAGGCGAAGATGCGAGTGTATCGCACGCGCGATGCCGGTGCATCGTGGGAGCCGCTCACCACAGGGTTGCCGCAGCACGACGCCTACGAGAACGTGCTGCGTGATGGCCTCACCGCCGATCCATGTGAGTCTGCCGGGATCTACTTCGGTACCCGCAGCGGCACGCTCTACGGTTCGCGCGACAGTGGCGATTCGTGGGCCGCGATTGGCGGAACGTTCCCGCCTATCTGCAGCGTGCGAGCGCACGTGGTGGACAGCCCGCAATGACCGTAGCGATGGTGGTGCCCCACTTGCTTGCGCCCTATGCCGATGGCCAGACGACGCTCGCGCTCGATACAGACGCCCCAACCGTTGGCGGCGCACTCTCCGCGATGGCGTCCCGCTACCCTGCCTTGGGCGACCGCGTGCTGACGGAGCAGGGGGCTGTGCGGCCCCACATCAATGTCTTCGTGGGCGAGCAGAACATTCGCTTCGCCGACGGCACCGCTACGACGGTGCCGCCGGGCACTACCGTCATGATCGTCGCCGCAGTGAGCGGCGGCTAGACGCAACGGGAGCCGGCACGCAGATGCGTCCCGGCTCCCGTGGTCCCGCGGTGCGTCGGTCTAGTGCTTCGTAACCGACAGCCCCGTGACCATCGCTTCAGTGTTGTGCGCGAAGCGGATGCCGTAGTTCCCGTCGGTCGACATCAGCTTGCCAGCGCCCACCACCGACGCCAACGGATACTCAGCCACCTGCGTGCCGTTGATCTCGCAGGTGACACGGTCGTGGTGCACCGTCACCGCGATTTCCTGCGTGACCGGTGAGCCCTTGCCCGCGGCCTTGTTGACCGCTGCGTTGGCCTCACCCCGGCCACCGTTGAGCTGGAACGGCTCCGGCCCCATCCCGCGGACAATGAAGTTGCCGTTGCCGTACGCCGCGCAGTAGAGATAGCTCTGGTCGGCGGTGCCCAGCTTGTTGCCGCCGATCACGATCCCGTACGGATGGGGATGGCTGTTGAGTGCCATGTACGCTGGCTCGTTGAACGTTGCCTTGACGGTGTACGTCCCGGTGGGCCGGGCGCCGGTGTTCCAGTACGTCACTGCTGGCCCGGTCACCACGTGCAGTCCGTTGCCCATCGCCGAGAGCTTGGAGTTCGCCAGCACCTGCCCAGCGGCGGCCTCACTCGCGTCGATGACCCCCGCCCAACCGCGAGCGGTGATACCGCCACCCGCCACAGCGCGCGACGACTCCATGCCCGGCATTGCAGCCATGGTGTTGCCACCGGCGAGCTGCTCGACCGCAGTGGCCATCATGTGCGCACGAGCCTGATCGGGCGCCGAGGCGGCGTCCTTGTGGAGCTGAGCCGCCAGCGGAGTCAGCGCCGCAGTCCGGGCCGCGCCCGAGAGCGTCTCGGCGGCAATCAGTGCCGCACGCGTCGAGGCGATCTTGTCAGCGGCAAACCCTTTGTTGCGCTCGAGCTGGTCGAGGTAGGCACGGGCCACCGAGAAGTGTGCCGGCCAAGTGAACTTCGGCTGCTCTTGCGCATTGAAGTAATCGAGGTGTACCAGCTTGGCCGCGTCGATTTCGTTCTGGCTGAGCCACGCGCTCGGCGTGAGCTCGAGGATGTCGAGACCGCGCGAGATGGCCGACCCGACGATCACGCCGTTATACCAGTACGACGACCAGTGACCACCGCTCGCCATCTTGGTGCCGTCGATCGGTCCGCGATCGAAAAAAGCGATTTCGCGAGGATGCGATGCATCGGACCAGTCGAACACGGAAATGCCACCCTGGTACCACGACTGCACCATGATGTCACGACCCGGCACGGGAATCAGCGAGCCGTTGTGGGCCACGCAGTTCTCGAACGCGGTCTGTGCGGCCGGCAGCTTGTAGTAGCTCTTGAACTGCATCTTGCCGTTCTGGATCGTGAAGATCGCATCGGCACCCCACTCCATCCGATCGGTCGCGAGGCACTTGGCCCCGCCGCCGCCGCCCCATTCATCGGAGAATAGGACCTTGTTGCCGTCGTTGTTGAACGTCGCCGAGTGCCAGTAGGAGAAATTCGAGTCGGCGACGGCATCGATCCGGCGCGGGTTCGACACGTTGCGGATGTCGAGCAGCAGACCCATTCCCTCGCACGCGCCACCAGCAAGCCCCATTGCCGGGTACACGGTAATGTCATGGCACTGGGTCAGGCCACGTCGGGCCGGGGCGTTCGGATTGGCCGGGGCAGTGACGCCACGACGTGGGATATCGCGCAGGCCATCGGCTTCGCCAGCTGCGCTCGCGAAGATCCGTGGCGACGAGACAATCGCCGCCTTTGAAGGATCGGCGAGCGGAACCCGGATCACTTCGATACGGAACAGCGACGTGTTCGGATCGTCGGCACTCGACACGCAACCCGGCAGCTCGCTCGACGACCGCACCCGTGCCGAACCCGACACGTAGATGTAGACGTTGGCGGGATCGTTGGGGTCGGTGACCACGGTGTGGGTGTGGGAACCGCGGCAGGTCTGTACGTTGCCGATGTACTTCGGGTTCCGCATGTCGGTCGCGTCGAAAATGCGGATACCGCGGAGGCGATCCTTGCTGACGCTGTCGGGCACGCCCTGGATGCCGCAGTCGGTACGGCCGGTGTTGCCCTCTCCCGAAACGAAGAGAAGGTTCTTGTACACCGACACATCGCTCTGCGAGGCGGGGCACACGTACGCCATGGTGAGAGTGGGCCGAGCACCGTTGGAAATGTCCCAAACTTGGAAGCCGTTGTAGTTGCCCTGGATGGCATACTTGCCGGTGAACGCCAGGTCGGAGTTGGTCACGCCGAGGAACTTCTCCGAAGCGCGCGTGGTGGAGGTGAGCTTCATGTTCCAGCTCGCCTCGCCGGCGTCCCACTGTCCGGCCTTGAGGCCGATCCGTGGGTCGGGCGACGGTGCGTTCATCCCCGTGGATGGCGCGGGCATCATCGCCGGTTCCGAACGCGACGACGAACAGCCCGCAAGCAGCACGGCGATCGTCGCGAGGCTGGAAAGGTGATGCCGAAAACGTGGTGCAGGTGTCATGACAGGATCCGGTCGGAGTGAGTGCGATGCGTCCTCACGGACGCGTCGCGGGGGTAGACATCGCGCCCAGCATCGACTCCATGCGGGCGATCTCGCTTTCCTGGTCGGCGGCAACGTCCGACGCAAACTTGAAGATGAAATCATCCTGGCCGGCGCCGTAAGTCGCGAAGAGCTTGTCGACCATCACGATTGCGCCGCTGTGGTGCTGGACCATGAACTGCAGGAAGAGCCGCTCGAACTCGGAGCCTGTGGCGGCCCGCAACTGGTCGAGCTGTGCCGCGCTCAACATCCCGGGCATCAGGGGCATCGCCATTCCCGGATGCATATGCGCGCCGCTGTCCGGCACCACATCGTGGTCGCGTAGCCACTGGTTCATGATCCCGATCTCGCCCTTTTGTGAAGCAATGATCCGTTCAGCCAGGGTGTTGAGGTCACGGCGAGTGCTCCGCGCCGGCACCAGGACGGCCATCACGAGGGCTTGCGAATGGTGCGCGACCATGTCCTGCATGAAGGTGATGTCGGCGGCGGTAACCGGCGGCCGCGGAAGGATCGGCGCCGGCCGCGGGTCGGGAGACCGGGACATCGTCGACGGTGCGGCGCAGGCGCTGGTCATGGACAGGAGGAGCAGGACGGCAGCCGCCGCCCGAATGGTACGATAGATCATGCAACCCTCGGTGCGGAACCACCGGAACGTATGGCAACCGGTCGCGAATGGTAAGTCACCGGCGGCCCCGAGGTCCCTAGCGGGCCGGCACAAGCTCGCCGCCCCGCAGTGCCATGGTTCCGATCGGCGGCGCGACCGGTCCCGAAGCGCTCATCGCGGTGACCACGGCGCGTTGTGACGGCACCCTCGGGTCGAAGTTGAGCCGCCGATCGATCAGCCGGGCCATCACGTCGGGGAACTCGTCGTCGAGGCCAAAGTCACGGAGCATCCCCTGACGCTTCGAGAGCAGCTTCTCGAGTGCGAGGCGAACCTCGGCGGACGACATGCCAGTTCCCACAAGGGCAGCCACAATCTGGGCCTCGGTGAAGCCGGCAATCCGGCGCAGCATCCACCGCGCGTCGCCAGCCGTCACGCCATTGAACGCCGCGTTCTCCATGGTGCTCGCGAAACCGGAGAAGCGCACCTCACCGTCATCGTTCCGCTCGGTCACGGACCACGGCATCACGCCGATATCGGAGTTGGTGTTGTGCCGCAGATCACGGGCGAGGCCGAGCCCGCTGCCGACGTCGCTCATGAGGTGAACCAGCGTGCGGTCGCCGTTGGTGTCCTTCTTGTACGCCAGACGGGTGTTCTCCCACCGCAGGTTGAACTGGTCCAGCCACGCCGCGAGGACGAAGAGTCCGCGCACCTCCCGACGCTCCGCATGGTCGAGCTGATCGTAGTCCCACGCCCCGATGGCATCGAAGATGTCCTGATCGGGTTCTGCGGTGCCGGCTTGCCACACGAGGAACGCGATGTTGCGCTCGAAGTCAGCGATATAATTGCTGTCGACTTCCTCAGGCCTCGGGTTGCCATCAACCACCGCGGTGTCGCGAAGCAGCCGAGTGGCGAGGTCTCGCCCAGGGACGTGGCTGCCATCCCGCAAAACGGCGTAGGCAATTCGGTCAAAGGGGCTTTCGATGTCGGTAATCGTGCGGGTCATCAACGGTATCATGAGCAGCTTCGCCTGCATTGTGAGGAGCCGCCGCGACGTGTATTCGCGGAGCACGCGGCGTTCGTATTGCAGCCGGAGTCCAGCTACTGCATCGATCGGCTGGACGTGGTAGCCGAGCGCATCGAAGATCCGGGTGTTGAATGGGCCGCCATAGCGCTCGTCGCCGAGATTGAAGCGGAACTTGAGATCCTCGCCGCACTTCACGTCGAAACCTGGATGCGCCCCCCAGCCTGTCTTCGGGCCGTCGTAGGCGCAGTCGTCCCGCTGGTCGTAGTTGGTGGGTTCGGAGCGGCCGAACCCCGGCAACATCGCGACCGAGCTGATGTTCGGTTTCGGGTACCAGAACGAAGACGCGGGCGGCTCGCCCTCGGGCTTCTGGTGTGACGCTGGCCCGATGTCCTTGATCTCGACGTGGCGGCGCATCTGCAGCACGATCTTCGGGAAGACGTCAGGAATCAGCTGGAACGAACGCGGCACCGGGTAGCGGAACGAATTCTGGACGCTCCGAACGAGCTCGAGCAGGTGCAGGGTATCGGTGGGCTCGCCACCGCCGGCGCTGAGCCGGTCGATCAGCGCGACTGCCTCACGAAGTGCGCGGCGCTTGCCTTTCGACGAAATGTCGAACCTGAACGGACGAATGCGCCCGTCGTCCGCGATATCGTCCTGCCGCTTGGCCAGGTTCGCCGTCCGGACGATTGCTTCCCTGAAGAGCGGCCACTCCTCGGGGTCGCGAAGGTCGAACTCTCGGTGCGCCAGCTCCGAGTCGGCTCCAGCGTCGATCTCCGGCACAGCTACCGGCATCCGAAAGTCGTCGTCGCGGAGCGGACGCAACGGCGAGTTCGAAAACGGCGCGAGCTCCTCTTCGCCTTCCCAGCTTGGCTCTGCGGAGCGGGTGAGGTCTGGCACCGACACGCCATGGGCGCGGGTACTGGCAAAGCCAACCACGAGGAGGGCGGCAATGGTGGCGAAAAGCAGAAACTTCCGGGCGTGAGCGGGGAGGGACATGTGCAGGAGATCGCTGGGAGCCGGGTTCCATGCACAGCCCTAGCGTCAGGAGGGCCAAGTAGCCATTTTTGGGGGCTGAACGACTGCGGCCGATCGCGGCCCGGGATTTTTTCATTTCTACCCGACGGGCACCATGGCTATGATCGCGGACCCTGCGACCACCGAACCATTTAGCGATGAGCAGCCAATCCTCACGCCGCAGCGCCTGCGCCTGCTGGCGATCATCGGTGGCGTCGTGGCGGTGGTGGCCCTGGTCGCGTGGTTCATGATCACCGCCGGAAACCGGAAGGAAGCCTTCGCGGCCCAGGCCGTCGAGGAAGCCCGTGCGGCGGCCGAGCAGGGGAACCTGCCGCTCGCGGTGCAGCAGTTCGAGCAGGTCGCGACGACATACACCGGAACCGCCGCCGCCTTCGACGCAACCCTCGGCATGGTCCAAGCCCGCCTGGTCAACGATCAGTCGGAGCTCGCGATCGCGACGCTCACCGAGTTCCTCGGCAACAACCCGCCTGACACCTACGCGGCTCCCGCCAACGGGCTCCTTGGCACGGCGTACGAGAACACCGGCAAGTTCGGTGATGCCCTCGCAGCCTATCGCAAGGCGTCAGGGCTCGCCACCACCGACTATCTGAAGGCCACGTATCTGCTGGATGCCGGCCGCGCCGCCCGCCTGGCCGGCGACGCTACCCAAGCAACCGCAATTTATCGCGAGATTATCGACACCTACGGCGAGACCGCAGCTACGACCGAGGCGCGCGTGCGTCTCGCCGAGCTGAATCTCGGCGTCATTTGACCAGCTCGACCCGGGCCACACCCACCGCCGCGGCCACCGCGCCGACAACCGTGGCGCCCAGCTACCAGATCATCTGGGAGTTTGAGGTCAATCATGGCCAGGAGCGCAGTTTCGAGAAGACCTATGGCAAGGGCGGCCCCTGGGCGCGCCTTCTAGCCAAGGGAGAGGGGCACATCGGCACGGAACTGCTGATCTGCCGAGACCAGCCGGGCCGGTATCTCACGATCGACCGTTGGGCATCCGTCACTGCCTACGAGACGTTCCACCGGAAACACGCCGCAGCGAGCGCCAAGTTGGATGATGAGTGCGCCGGGCTCACCAAACGCGAGAGCCGCGTCGGTCAGTTCGACCTCAAGTAGCACAACAGGTTGAAGGGTTGAAAGGTTGATGGGTGGAAGGGTGAGCGGCGCCGGGCTCGGGGAGTTCGGTGCTTTTTTGTGTAATCGATGACTCGGTGGTGGGTGGTTCGGTGCGTCCACAAACCGGAATATGAATGTTGACTAAAGCTACAAGCCAATTATTGCCAGACAGTTACGGGTGTCGTCGGTGCGCCGGACCTCCTCTCTTACGCTTGTGACGTATAAGATGTATTATGTTAAGTTACGATGTGAAGAAGTGGGGAAAACCCCGCCGACCGGTGGATAATGAACCATCGATCTGGTTTGACCGGCCCCGGCACGCACTACCGGTCGATCGATGGCAAGTTATAGCCCAAGGGTTGACGGACGGTGGTTGACGAGAACGAATTCCTGCCGAGCTAGCCAGAGCACCCCTCATCCATCTACTACCATCCCCCAACCCTTAAACCTTTCAACCTTTCAACCCGTCGTCCCTTCAACCTGTGAATTTTTATTTCGGGTCGAGTGCTCTCGCGATCTCCGACCTGATATCTGCCAGGTGCACCCGAGTTATCGCGTCGGTGGCCTTCGGTGCGGCTCGCGAGGCCATCTGGTCGATCGAGCGCAGTTCCGCGCGGTACATAGCCCTGACGTCGCTGCCCCAACCGGTGGGCCGAGCCGCTGTGGCGGAGGGGGCCGGTGGATTCAGCTCGGTGTTGATCCGGTCGATGTAGGCCCGCTGGAGGTTCCGGCGGTAAACATCCATCGTCACCCGGCCCTGATTGAGGTCGCCCCAGACCCCCTGACGCAGGTCGGTCATGTACTCGGCGAGGGTGTATGTGCGGTCGCCGAGCCGAGCCTCGTAATCGACCAGGGTGTTGAGCTTCGACGGCGAGAGCATCGTGGCGAAGAGCGAGGTCTGGGCGTCGCGGATTCTGTCCACCGCACCCCGCGCCTCTATCCGCCAGAGGATCTCGTCGTCGAGGAACATGGCCGGAACCTCAAAGGCGTTGCGACTCAGGAACCGCACCGCCTCGCGCTGGCGGGCCTCGCTCACCGGTTCGAACCTCCTGCCGGTGCCGTACTTCTCCTGGGTGATCGCGCCGCCGACGACGGCGGCCACGTGCCGCATGTAGCGACCCCACTGCGACACCGCAGCACCGTACATGTCGTTGAGGAGCGTATAGTCCTTCCCCGGCGTCTCGGTGGCCGGCCGCATGTTGTTCATCACCCGCTGCAGGTTGCGCAAACCGTACGTAGTGGCCTTCACAGCGTCCGCGTCGCCAACGGCCTCTGTGAGGTTTTCCGGGTCGTTGGGTGCGCCGTTGGTGCTGAAGCGGAACCAGGGGACGCTGTCCTGTTCCCTGGCCCAGCGGTCGAGGGTAGCCACCTCGGCTTCGGGGGTCCGAGCGCTCGGGATCGGCCGATAGCCCCACCGAACCGCGAACTTGTCGTATGGGCCGACCTGCGGGATCAGCAGGCGGGGTGGAATGCTGTCCTCAGGTTGCGCAACGTAGTTGAACCGGGAGTAGTCCATCAGGGTGGCGACATGGCCGCCCATCCGTTCGAGGAACGCGCGACTCCGGATAGAATCCACCGGGTACATCGCCGAAGCCTTCATGTTGTGCGGGAAGCCGATCGAGTGGCCGATCTCGTGGGTCACCACGTACTCCACTAACCGCCCCATCAGTGAGTCGGGCATCGGGAGTCGCTGCGCGCGAGCATCGAGCGGCGACACCTGCACGAAGTACCACTCGCGCTGGAGCTGCATGATGTTGTGGTACATGTTCACTTCGCCCTTGATGATCTGCCCGGTGCGCGGGTCAACCACCTGGCCGCCCGTGGCATTGGCCACGGTCGACGGGCGCCAGTAGATGATCGAGTGGCGGAGGTCGTAGATCGACCAGTCAGGGTCATCGGCCGGCGCATACTCTCCCCGGATCGCGTTCTTGAACCCCGCCTGCTCGAACGCCACGTTCCACTTGTCCACGCCAACCTTCACCCACGGCTTCATCCACTCCGGGGTCGCTGGGTCGATCCAATAAATGATCGGCTCGACCGGCTCGACCAATTCGCCGCGCAGGAATGCCGCAGTGTCCTTGGGGACCAACTTGAAGCGATGGATTATCCGCTTCTCCTCCGACTCGTGTTCGCGCGACGAGAAGTCGAAGTACGAGGTGGAGATGAAGCCGACCCGATTGTCGGCGTATCGCGGCATCATCGGCTGGTCCGGGAGCTTGAGGAAGCTCCAGTGCATCCGCATAGTCTGGCTGGTGGGCTGCACCGTTGGGGGCGCCTCAGGCGGTCGCGCTGAGCCGGTCTGGGTGGCCTCGACCTCGATATTGCGGGGAAAGGCCGACACGTGCTCGATCCAGCTGCGTTCCTTGCTCGCGCCCAGTACCGCACCCATTTCCTGCTTGTAGGTGAGGAAGAGGTCGGTCACGTCGATAACGGCATTGCTATCGGTCGGGCTCCATGAAGCCACGTCAAATCGCGCGATGACCGGGAGGTTCTGGAAGCCGCGGACCTGCCGGTAGAGGTTCTCGGTCGAATCCATCTGCAACCGATAGCTGCGGCCACGAAGGACCACGGCGTTACCCTCTCGCTCCCAACGGACGAGGCGCTGCGCGCCGCCGCCGAAAAATCCGCCCGGGTCCTGCAGCGTCGACTCGACGGCGCGGGCGATCATCATCATCTCTCCGCCGAACTCGGCCCGCGGGATCTCGAAGAAGAGCTTGTCGTCAAGGCGATGGGTATTGAACACCCCTGCCCTGGTGACAGCCTTCGACGTGATCACGTCCTTGTATGGCTTGGGTCCGGTGGTACGGCTGGCTGCGCCGCCGGGCGCCGCCTGGGGAGTCGGCGTGGACCGTGGCGCGGCCTTGGGGGCGCACGCCGATGCCACAAGAACGAGGGCGAGTGCAGCGGGAAGCCGCGGGACAGACCTGGAAAGGGACGTCATTAGTGCTCCGGGTAGGCGAGAACTCAGGTTGGACCTGCCTGCTAGGGTTGCTTCAGTCGAGCCACACTCCGCGGGCCACGAGCCTGCCTTCGCCGCAGAGCCATATCTCAGTCGCACGGCCATCGTTGATCACCGCGCTCACCGAAAGGATCCTGCCGCTCCCCGACCGGAAGCGGAGCGGCAGCGCGTCGGCGCCCGACGCGGCGACCGCAAGTGCCGCTGCGACGGTGCCAGTGCCACACGCGAGGGTCTCTCCCTCTACCCCGCGTTCGTACGTGCGTATCGCCCACCGGGCGCCTTCGACCGACGTTTCACCGTCTACAGCAGCGCCCGAGGTGGCACGATCGGACGTTTCACCACCTCCAGTTCCAGTAGAACGTGAGGTGTGAGATACAAAGTTTGCGTTGGCGCCGTTGGTGCCGGCGCCCAAATGATAACGCAACTCTCTACCGCGGTTCACGATGTCAACCTGAGCCACATCGTCCACCACCGCCACGAGGTGGGGCACTCCCACCACCCCCAGCATGATCGCCCGCTCCCCGCTGTTCGTCGGAATCGCGGCGGCGACCGGGACATCCACATCGGGGAGGTTGAGCTCGGCCTGGTGGCCCCCCCCCACGCACCGGGTGCGGAAAGTCCCGGCGTCGGTGGTGAGCGTCATCCCCGCTCCGTCCGCCATCTCGAGCCGAGCAGCGAGGCGGGTGGTGCACAGCGCCGCATTGCCGCACATGTCGGCCCGCGACCCGTCGCTGTTGAAGTAGATCATCCGGACGTGGTCGGGGCCAGTCGGGGTAACGATCACCAGGCCATCTCCCCCTACCCCGTCGCGCCGGTTGCAGACCTTCGCGATCCGCTCGGCGGGCCACTCGTCCAGATCAGTGGTCCGGCCATCCAGCACCACGAAGTCGTTTCCCGATCCCGTCATCTTGTGGAACACCACTGTCATTTGAGCTTCCCCAGCATCGCCTGAAGGCGGAGCCACCAGACCATCCAGATCGCTTCGCGGACGATTCGCTTGTCCATCTTGCTCGTCCCCTCGACCCGGTCGACAAACACGATCGGCACCTCACCCAACGTGAAGCCCTTCTTCCAGGCCCGGTAGCTCATCTCGACCTGGAATGCGTAGCCGTTCGACCGTACCTCATCGAGCGGGATGGCCTCAAGCACCTCGCGACGAAAGCACTTGAAGCCGCCAGTGGCATCTGTGAGTGGGAGGCCGGTGACCCAGCGCACATACTTGTTGGCGAACCACGAGAGAAGAAGCCGGCTCATCGGCCAGTTGATCACGTTCACATTGCCCCGCGCGTAACGGGAACCGAGCACCAAGTCGGCAGTCTCGCTGCGGTACAGCAGGTCGCTCAGAAATTTCGGGTCGTGCGAGAAGTCGGCGTCCATTTCGAAGATCCAGCGATAGTCGCGGGTGAGCGCCCACTCGAAACCGGCGCGGTATGCGCGCCCCAACCCTTCCTTGCGGTCACGGTGTAGCACGTTGACGCGCGAATCCGCGGCGGCCATGGCATCGGCCATCTGCCCGGTCCCGTCGGGCGAGCCGTCGTCGACGATCAGCACGTCGTATCGAGAGTCGGTCGCGAGGATCGCGGGGATGATCTGCGGCAGATTCTCCCGCTCGTTATAGGTCGGCACCACCACCAGCCCGCGATCAGCCATCCGTACCCCGGCGCCGCACCCGGCCGATCGTCACCAGTCCCAGCGCGCCAATGAGCGAAACGAGGGTGATCAACTGTCCGGTGCCATATCCGGGAGTGTGATACGCCAGCTCGACCTTCTTTGCGCCCGGCGGCAGCACCACGCTGAGCATTGCGTAGTTCGCCCGACGGGTTGTCGCCACCTGCCCATCGATCGTGGCGATCCAGCCCGGATACCAGTTCTCGGCGACCAGTAGGTAGGTCGTGCGCGCGTCAGTGCCGGTCAGCGCCACCGTCATCTGCCCCGGGCCCCAATCCTCGAGCCGGGCCGAGACGGTGCTGGGCGCCGGCAACTCCGAAAGCGCCGGGGCTTCGAGCGTAGTCGTGTCGGGATAAACCACCACGCTGTGGAGCGGGAAGGTGGGGTCAATGACCGTGGCAATGATCTGCGCCTCCGGCAACTTCACGGCTGCGGGCACCACTCGCACCCACTGCGGTACGGTGTCGCGTTCGAGCAGGTATCCTGCCTGCGCCCGCCTACCGGTGAGACGTGGGAACGCCACCGGACCGATTTTCAGGCTATACCCTGCTAGGGCGGTGGACACATCCTGGTTGGCGACGATGTACCGCGCTGCATAAAGGTCGAGCAGCGTCGGCGAGAACTGGTTCTCCCAGACGTTCTTGACGCCGAACAGCTCGTCGAAGAAGCGACTCTCGTTGCCGTGATAGCCGAATAGCGTGGGAACATGATTGGCCATCAGCCATGCACCTGCGTACACCGCCCCACCTGCACCGACCTCACCCGATGGCTCATACGCACGAAATGGCATCGGCGACTGCTTCATCGCAGTCGCCAGCTGATCGTCGGCGTAGGTGACACTCGCCGGCGGCAAGAACTCGGCGAAGTGCTTGAGCACCGACCACTGATCACAGAGCACCACGGCCACGAGCGCCACTGCCGCCCCCGCACCTCGAAGTTTGCCGGCGTGCGTCGTCAGCAGCACCGCACCGCCCGCGAGCACCACGAGCAAAAGCCGTATCGAGCCCATTCGGAGTTCACCCGCGTTCTCCACCACTCGCTGCATCATCTGCGGCTCGGCGAGCGCCGTCGCGAACCCCTGCAAGAGCCCGACCGCGCCGAGAAGCGCGATCACGGCGAACACTCCCACGGTCACCTGGATGTGTCGCGCACTCACCTCGCGGCGCAGCACTCGGTCAATCCCGAACCCGGCCCAGACGCACACCGGCAACGCCACGAGGAAGAACGCCATCCCCGACGCACGCACCTTCTGCATCATCGGCATCACTTCGTACCACAGGCGATAGAATGGCGTGTGCCCACCGAACGAGATCAGCAGGAACAGCACGGCAATCATCCCGAAGCCGGTGAGCAGGCCACGCCGCTTCGCTGCGCCAAGCCCCAGCACCGCCAGAATCACGACGATCGCACCGAGATACTCGGTGTGCGACTTGAAGTGATTCACGCCCCAATAGTGTTCGGTGATGCCGTTGAACTGGGGCAGCACCGTGGTCATGATCTCCTCGACCGGCATACTAAACTGCGTCGCATAGTCCCACCCCGAACTTGCACCGCCGTCTACGCGCGGCGAATACGGGATGTATTTGAGGAATGGCAGACCCTGGATCATCCCGATCCCCACGCCGAGCGCCACGCTGAGCGCGGCCAGCCCGAGGTCACGTACCGGCGCCTTGGGAACAGCACGTTCGGGGTCGAGGAATACCAGCCACAGCGTCCACAGCCCGCTCGCCACCAGCAGGTAGTAGGTCAACTGGTAGTGGGGCGAGAGCATGCACAGCCCGATGATCAGCGCGTACACACCGAAACTTGCGAGCCGTCGGTGTCGGATACCGCGCAGGAGTGCGAGCAGCGCGAACGGGGCAAGTGCCGCCACAAACAGCTTGCCGTCGTGTCCGTTGGCCAGCATCGAGGCGAGGATTCCGGAGAGCTCGTAGCCCACTCCCGCGGCCACCGCGGCGGTCCAGCTCGCGCCGAGTGCGCGCAGCAGGGCGTACATCGCGAGACCGGCGATCACGAGATGGATGAAGAAGCCGAACGTCATCGCGATATCGGTCGGGACGAACCACCGCA
>JBDSMU010000019.1:0-14999 GCA_039915685.1 Gemmatimonadales bacterium
GCCGCCGCGGTGCAGCTCCTCGAGGAGCGTGGCAAGGCGCCGAAGGGGAAGAGCGCGAAGAAGACCACGCGGAAGCGGCCGGCCAAAAAATGAGCACTTCCGCCACCGTGATCGGTGGGGGGCTCGCCGGCTCGGAAGCGGCGTGGGCGCTTGCCGAACGCGACGTCGATGTCACCCTGGTCGAGATGCGACCCGTTGTCCGCACGCCCGCGCACCACACCGATCGACTCGGCGAACTCGTGTGCAGCAACTCGTTCAAGTCGGTCGAACTGGAGAATGCGCACGGACTCCTCAAGGCGGAACTCCGCGAACTCGGCTCGATCCTCTTGCCGATCGCCGATGAGGCACGCGTACCAGGTGGGTCCGCGCTCGCGGTCGATCGCGAGATCTTTTCCCAACTCGTTCACGCGAAGGTCACGTCGCATCCGAGGATCAAGGTGGTGCGTGAGGAGGCAAGGGAACTCCCCGAGGCGGCGATCATCGCGACCGGACCGCTCACCTCCGACGCACTGGCCACGGCCATCGCCGCGCGACTCGGCCAGGATGCACTCGCATTTTTCGACGCGATCGCGCCGATCGTGAGCAGTGAATCGCTCGACCATTCGCAGCTGTACGCGCTCTCGCGATGGGGCAAGGGCGATGGTGACGACTACCTCAACGCACCGCTCGATCGCGAGGCGTACGAAGCGTTCATTGATGCGCTTTCCGCCGCCGACCAGTTTCATGCGCACGAGTTCGACGAGGTACCGTACTTCGAGGGGTGCCTGCCGGTGGAGGAAATGGCCCGGCGTGGTCGCGAGACACTGCGCTTTGGCCCCATGAAACCGATCGGCCTGCGCGACCCGCGTACCGGGAAGGACCCACACGCGGTGGTGCAATTCAGGCGGGAGGATCGCGGGGGACAGATGTGGAACCTCGTCGGCTTCCAGACCCGTCTCCGGATTCCGGAGCAGGCACGGGTGTTCCGCACCATCCCAGGGCTTGCAGAGGCGGAGTTTCTCCGGTTTGGCAGCATCCATCGCAACAGCTACGTCAACGCCCCCGCGTCGCTTGGCCCGGCGCTGCAGATGCCCGGCGACGGTCTGGTGTTCGTGGCCGGCCAGCTCACCGGTGTCGAGGGATATACCGAGTCGATCGGCACCGGGCTCCTGAGCGGGATCAACCTCGCGCGCGCGCTTCGTGGCGAGGTGCCGGTCGTGCCACCACCCACCACGATGCTTGGCGGGTTGATGCGCTATCTCCGCGAAGCCGACCCGCGACATTTCCAGCCGATGAACGCCAACTTCGGGCTGCTCGATCCGCCCGACGGGCGGGTGAAGAAGGCGGAACGCAAGCCCGCGCAGGTGGCCCGGGCCCGGCGCGACTTTGCCGCGTGGCTCCCGACTACATGAGCCAGCGTCTGATCGAGGATTTCCTCCGTCACATCGAGACCGAGCGCGATCACTCGCCGCACACCGTTTCTGCGTACCGGCGCGACCTGGCGGCGTTCACCGAGTTTCTCGATCGCCGGAACCCCGACGGCTGGCAGTTCGCCGGTGTCGATCGGCTCGCAGTGCGCGCATTCCTGGGCGAACTCGATCGGCGAGGACTTGCGCGTCGGTCCGCCGCCCGCACCCTGTCAGCATTGCGCTCGTTCTACCGATTCCTGCACCTGCATCACGACATCGAATCGTCGGTGATGCGCGCGGTGCGCATGCCGCGCCTTGAGAAGCGCCTTCCGACTTATCTGTTGACGGAGCAGGTGCAACGGCTCTTCGCGCACGTTGAGTTGCTCGCAGGGGATGGTTCGTTCGAACCGCTGCGGGACCTGGCCATGATCGAGCTGTTCTATTCATCGGGTCTGCGCCTCAGCGAGTTGCGGATGCTCGACCTCCCCCAGCTCGATCTTGTGGGCGACACCGTTAGAGTGCTCGGCAAGGGGCGAAAGGAGCGGATTGTGCCCGTGGGTGCGCGCGCATCATCGGCACTCCGGCGCTACCTTGGCGAACGGGATGCGGCGGCCCGGCGTGACGGCGCCGATCGGCAGGCGGTGTTCATCGGGGCGCGGGGGAAGCGGTTGAGCGCGGTCACGATTCAGCGTCGGATGCACCGGTTGTACGATGCGATCGGTGCCGACGACATGCGAACGCACTCGATGCGCCACACCTTTGCGACCCATCTGCTGGATGCCGGCGCCGACCTGCGGGCGGTGCAAGAGCTGCTGGGGCATGCATCGCTTTCAACGACCCAGATCTACACGCATACCAGCGTCGAACGGCTGAAGCAGGTTCACCACAAGGCGCATCCGAGGGGATGATGATCACCATTTTTCACGGCACCACCATTCTCGCTGTTCGCAAGCATGGCCGCGTGGCCATGGCCGGCGACGGGCAGGTCTCGATCGGCGATACGATCATGAAGGGGCAATCGGTCAAGGTGCGTGCCCTCAAGGGTGGACGCATCCTGGCGGGATTCGCCGGCTCGGTCGCCGACGCGCTGACGCTGTTCGAGCGGTTCGAGGAGAAATTCGACCGCTATCCGGGCAACCTGACTCGAGCGGCCACCGAACTCGCCAAGGACTGGCGGAGTGACCGCTACCTGCGGCGCCTCGAGGCACTGCTTGTTGTGGCCGACCTTGAGCACGTCTTCCTGCTGAGTGGAACGGGCGAACTGATCGAGCCCGATGACGGCGTGCTGGCGATCGGCTCCGGCGGCACGTATGCGCTGGCCGCGGCTCGCGCGCTGCTCCCTGACGAACGCCTCAGTGCGCGTGAGATCGTGGAGCGCAGCATGGCGATCGCGGCTGAAATCTGCGTCTACACCAACTCGCACCTGACCGTGCTCGAACTTCCGCCGGCGTAGCCCGCCAGCGCATCGACCCCGACTGGACACGAAATGGCCAAACCCACCACGCCCCCGCAACACGACACTCCGCCACCGCCGTGGCTGGAGGAACTCCCGCCACGACAGATCGTGACGGAACTCGACCGCTACATCGTGGGACAGGGCGCGGCGAAGAAGGCGATCGCGATCGCGATTCGCAATCGCTGGCGTCGACAGCAGGCACCGGAATCGATCCGCGACGAGATCACGCCAAGCAACATCATCCTCATCGGGCCCACCGGTGTCGGGAAGACCGAGATCGCGCGGCGGCTTGCGCGGCTGGCCGGTGCACCGTTCGTGAAGGTGGAGGCGTCGAAGTTCACCGAGGTCGGTTATGTCGGGCGTGATGTCGAGGCGATGGTGCGCGACCTCGTCGACGCGGCGATCTCGCTGGTGCGTTCCGAGCGAGAGGACGAGGTGTGGCCGCAGGCCGAGGCGCGCGCCATTGACCGGGTGCTCGACCTGCTCTTGCCGCCTGTCGAGCGCAATGATGAAGGTGTGGCGGTCGAGCCATCCGACGAGGCATTGCGACAGCGCCGCGCCGAGTCGCGCGAGAAGCTGCGTGCCCAGCTCATGGACGGAAAACTCGACGATCGCGAGGTCGAGATCGAGGTCACGCCGCAGAACTATCCCAATCCCGATGCGTTCCGGCCACCCGAGGGGATGGAGGGCACCGACTACTCGTTCTCGGACTGGTTGCAGGACGTAATGCCGAAGAAGCCGAAGCGCCGGATATCCAAGGTGATCGAGGCGCGGCGGCTGCTGGAAGACGAGGAGCTGCGCGCACTGGTCGACATGGATGAGACGGTGAACGAGGCGCTTGATCGGGTCGAGAATCACGGCATCATCTTCATCGACGAGATCGACAAGGTGGCAGGCGAGAAGAACACGTCGGGGCCCGACGTGTCGCGGCAGGGCGTGCAGCGCGACCTGCTGCCGATCGTGGAGGGATCGACGGTGCAGACTCGGTACGGCTATGTCCGCACCGACCACATCCTGTTCGTGGCAGCGGGCGCGTTCCACGTCTCGAAGCCCTCCGACCTCATCCCCGAGCTGCAGGGCCGCTTCCCGATCCGGGTCGAGCTGGACCCGCTCACCGAGGCGGACTTCGTGCGCATCCTCACCGAGCCGGAGAATGCGCTCACGAAACAGTACGCCGCGCTGGTCGCGGCCGAAGGGTGCACCCTGGAATTCATGGAGGATGGGATCGCCGAGCTGGCCCGGACGGCGTGGCAGGCCAACGATCGGATGGAGAACATTGGGGCGCGGCGACTGCACACCGTAATGGCCGCGCTGCTCGAGGAGGTCCTGTTCGAGCTCCCTGACGGCAGCACCCGCACGATCGTGATGGATGGCGCTGCCGTGCGGGAGAAGCTCGCCAGCGTGATCAAGGACGACGACCTCAGGAAGTACATCCTCTAGCGCGTCAGCGTCGGCTGCCGGCCTTCATGATGCTGTCAGCCGGATCGAGCCGGTACAACTCGATCGCGTTCTCCGACATGATGCGCTTCTTCGCCTTCTCGGGGATCGCCAGTTCCTTCATGAACGTTAGGTACGATTCCATCGAGGAGATCGGCCAGTCTGTCCCGTAGAGCACCGCTGACGGCTCCATCCCGTAAACCATCATCTCCTGAACCTGCTTGCGCATGAAGCTCTCGAAGCGGTCCTCGAAGGCGCCCAGTGTCAGCCCCGAGATGTCGGTCGAGACGTTGGCGTTCTTGTACACCACCTCCATGCAGTCACGCGTCCACGGATTTCCGAGGTGGCAGATCACGAAATGGACGTCGGGGAACTCGACCGCGACCTCATCGACATTGAGCGGATGGGCGTACTTCAACTTGCCCTTGGGCGAATACGTGTCGCCGGTGTGGATCATCACCGGGATCTGGTGTTCAGCCGCAAATTCGTAGGCCGGCGTCCAGGTTGGGTCGAACGGATAGAAGGGCTGGTACCCCGGATACAGTTTGAGGCCGCGTACCTGGCCGGCGGCCACATACTCCGCCAATTCGGGTAGTTCACCTGCCGTGAAACTGTGATAGTCCAGACCGGCCACCACCGAGAGCCACGGAATGTCGCGCAGCGCTTCCACAACGGTGCGGGTTGACGGGCGACCTGGCGTGACGGTGTACGAAGTGAGCACCAACGCCTGGTCGACTCGGTTGCGCCGCATCGCCAGCGCGAGGCGATCGATGCACAGGTCGAGTGTAGGGACGGTGTTTTCTTCGTAATTGTTCAGGTGCACATGGCAATCGATGATCATCGTTTGGCGCGCCTCCGCTCGAGAATCGATTCTGCCCAGGTGCGGCCCCCAAGACCGAATGCAAGGGCGAGGGCGAGGCAGAGCCCGCCGAAGGCCAACTGAAACGCCAGCGCCAACAGGTTGACGGCCATGCCCAGTTGCTCGAGCGCCAGGATACCCACGAACGCGAGCAGCGCCACTTGGACCAGAATCCCGATGTTGGTCGCCTCAGCCACCCCGACGTTGTTCAGGTATGCCTCCACCAGCCCGCGGATGAAGCGAGCGCCGAGCGAGCCCACCAGCAGGACAATGAGCGCCGCAAGTACGTTGGGGACGAAGCCGGTGAGGCGATCCACCAGCACTTGCCCCATCGTGAAGCCGATCACGTTGAACGCCGCGATGGCAAAAATCAGCAGCACCGCCCAGTAGATCATCCTTCCGATCAGCGTCACCACGGTGAACCGCACCCCGCCGCGCACCAGGAAGTCGTCGACCCCGGTCTGCTCGGCGGCCGTGTCGACGCGAATGAGTCGCAGCACACGAACGACAAGCCACTGCGCGCCGCGCGCCAACATCCAGCCCAGGATCAGCAGGACCAGCACGGCAAGGAGACGGGGAAGGAACGTCACCACCTGGTACCAGGACGCCTGCAGCGACTCGATAATCAGGTCGAACTCGTCACGCATCGGTGCCTCCGGTGGCGGAACGGGGAAGGAGACCAGCAATCATCACGCGGGCCGCGCCGCAGCCAGCTGCGCCAGCCGTTGCGGCGTGAGGCGCCCAATCGAACGGTGGCCGTCAAGCTGCGCGATCATCTGGCGAAAGGTACCGTGCGCCATCGGCCTCGATATCCGGTAGACCCGGCGCCACGTCGTGAAGAGCAGCTTGCGCAGGAGTGCCGTCGAGAGCCGACGCATCGCGCGAGTCTGTGGCTCATAGTACAGCACCAGCGATACCGGAAGATCGCCATCCCGGAGACTGGGTTGCATGTAGTCGAAGTCGAGCGCAAGAACGCGGTCTCGGCGAACCAGCGAGCGGAGCCATGGATTGTCGCGACGAACCTCGCCGATGACGGCGTCAAGTGCTCCCTTGCAGATGTTTCGCGCATCGCGGCGAAAGAGAGTGCGTAGCTTGGCCCGAAGGCGTGGCCCCAGCCCGAGCCCGCGGGCAGAGGTGTCGACTGCTACGTAGCCAATCACACCCGTGTTGACATTCCCGAGGTACGTGCCGCTCGCCATCCCGACCACGATCCCATCCAGCTCAGCCACCACCAGATGCCAGCGATAGTCGGCCCAGACCTCCGCCTCCCGCTCCCGCAGCGAATCACGCCACTCCTTGCGGTCCACCGTCTCGTCCTTCGCGAAGGTCCGAGCGAGAACACGATGGGCCCCGGCGATCCCGTGGTCGGTCGAGGTCACCACCTCGCGTACCACGGGTCTGGTGGAAAAGGTCACGGCCGGGTCCAGTCAGGCTTGGCAGCGGGGATCTGCATCAACATCCTGGATACGGGGGCTCGGGGAACAGCACCGCAAGCTATCGGCAGGGCTGAAGGCATGAAAGCAACCCCGGCGCCGATGAACCATGCCCTATTCGCTCCGAGCGATTATTCTGCCATATTGGCCGACCCCCTCTGGACTGGTGCATGCCGAAGCGCGACTTCCTCCGTAACTCCGATCTTTCCCGAGCTGACACCCTCGCTGTTCTCGCCCACGCCGCCCGGATGAAGGCGGGGGCTGACATGGCGCGCCCGCTCAATGGTCGGGTGATCGGGCTGATATTCGCGAAGAGTTCGACGCGAACCCGGGTGTCGTTCGAAGTGGGCATCCGCCAGCTTGGCGGAGATGCGTTGTTCCTCTCGTCGCGCGACATTCAGCTCGGGCGGGGCGAGCCGATTCGGGACATGGCGCGGGTGATGTCCCGGTACCTCGACGGGATCATGATCCGCACGTTTGCCCAGGCCGACGTCGAGGAGCTGGCGACGCACGCGACCATCCCGATCATCAACGGGCTCACCGACTTGTTGCATCCCTGTCAATTGCTCGCCGACCTGCTCACGATCAATGAGGAGTTCGGCACCCTCGACGGCCGTGTGGTCGCGTGGGTGGGCGATGGCAACAACATGGCGAACTCATGGATCGAGTGCGCCGGTCTCCTCGGCTTCGAGCTGCGCCTCGCATGTCCTGATGGCTACCGCCCCGATCAGTCGCTACTTGATGCGGCGAGGCGACTCACCACGGTTCATCTCACCGATGATCCTCGTGAGGCGGTGCGCGGCGCGGACGTGATCAACACCGACGTCTGGACATCGATGGGTCAGGAGGAGGAAACGGCCGCACGGGAGAAGGCTTTCGCCGGCTACTGCGTCGATGCGGCATTGATGAGCGTCGGCGCGCCCGACGCGATCGTGCTGCACTGCCTGCCAGCACATCGTGGTGAGGAGATCAGCGAGGAAGTGCTTGAGGGGCCCCGATCGCGGGTGTTCAATCAGGCCGAGAATCGGCTCCACGCGCAGAAGGCGCTGATGGCGCACCTGCTGGGATGACATCACTCGATGAACATCGGCGTCTGGTGGACACCGCTGGCGCCCTCGTGATGGAGGGATGGGGCCAGTTTGAGCTCGCTGGGGCCGACGCTGGTGCCCTCGTGAACCGCATCGCCACCGTCGACGTGTCGCAGCTTCCCCCCGGTCGGTTTGCCCACGGGCTCCTGCTGCGCGACGACGCATCGATCCTCTCACTGGTCGCGGTATATCGCTTCCCGGACCGCGTGCTGCTCGTCGTGCCGCCCGGGCAGCGCGTTGAGGCGTGGCAACACCTGGTGGACCGGAAGCACGGCACGGTAAGGCTTCGCGACATCTCCGACGATGTAGGTCTCGTGATCGTGCGAGGGCCTGACGCGGTCAATCGTCTCGCGATCGGGATGCGACCCGGTCCTGGCGACCCCGGTCAGGTGCTTACCGCCCGACTTGGGGGGATCGATCTTTTCGTGGCGCGCGCGCCAGCCGACGGGCCTGATGGGGTCGACATCTTTTGCCGGGTGCACGATCGGGTGGCGCTCATGGAACTGCTGCGTTCACTCGCGGTGCTGGCGGTTACCGAGGGTCCGTGGCAGCTATTGCAAATGGAATGGGGAATGGCCGATGTCGGGCACGGAATCGACGCCGCTGATACGCCGATCGAGGCGGCACTGGAACACCTGGTGGCCGAAGGAAAAGGGGCGCCGTTCCCCGGTGAGGGTGCGCTGGGGGCACGGCGTCGTACCGGTGCGCTCAAGCGATTGGTGGGATTTCGAGTGGCCGGGGCGCGTCGCCCGCAGGTTGGAGCAGTGGTGCGGGTCGGCGGGCACGCCGTTGACCGGGTGCGGGCGGTAAGCTGGTCGCCGCGGGTTGGGGTGATCGGGTTGACCGCGGTGCCCACGTCGGCGCTCGCGCCAGGCGCGATGCTCTCGATCGAGGCTGATGGCACCGCGTGGCCCGCCGAGATCGTCGACCGCCCGTTCGTCTCGCGCGCGCATCCTTGGGGTAACGGATCGTGAACCTCCGAGTCGGCGTGCTCACCATTTCGGATGCGTGCTCGCGAGGCGAGCGCGACGACGCATCGGGTACAGCAATTGTCGACTGGTGCATCGTTCGCGGTGACGCCGTGTCGCAGCGTGGGTGCATTCCCGATGAGAGTGGGACGATCGTCGCAACGATGGTGGAGTGGTCGGACAGCGGAAAGGTTGACGTGATCATCAGCACAGGCGGCACCGGATTGTCGCCGCGCGATGTGACGCCCGAAGCAACACGAGCCGTGATCGACCGTGAAGCGCCCGGTATCGCGGAAGCGTTGCGCGCCGCGGCGCTCCCCGGTTTCCCGAGGGCGGCGCTGTCGCGTGGCGTCGCAGGACTGCGCGGCCGTGTGTTGCTGGTCAACCTGCCGGGGTCTCCGGGCGGCGTACGCGATGGCGTGGCAGTGCTCGATGAGATCCTTGATCACGCGGTGGCGATCGCGCTTGGTGACGTCACGGAGCACCGATGAGCGCGCGCGTCGTGATCACCATGGCGGACCTCGAGACGGCGGTCCCGCTCGATCGTGCCCTCGAGGCAGATGGCATCGCCTGCGAGCTCGCGGCGTCGGCTGAAGAGGGCCGCTCGGCGATGCGGCGTCACCATGCCGCAGTGTTGGTGTTGAGCGGCGGCGCACGCGAGTCGCAGGCGCGCGCGCTGGCTGACTACGCACGCGAACACGAGATCGCGGTACTGGCACTGCTTGAGCCCACCGACAGCGGTCGGGGTGAGCCGCGCCTTCCGGTTACCGAAGTATTGGTCAAGCCGGTACACACCGACGACCTCGCGTCGACCGTGCGACGCCTTGTTGATCGCCGGGAACTGCAGCGCCGAACTGGCATTGCCGGGGAGAGTGCCCCGATCCAGGAAGTGCTGGTCAAGATCGAGCAGATGGCGCCGGTGTCGAGCACGGTGCTCATTCAGGGCGAGTCAGGAACTGGCAAGGAACTGGTCGCAAAGGCGATCCACGATCTCTCACCGAGGCGCGGACGGCCGTTCATAGCCGTGAACTGCGCCGCATTGCCAGAAACACTGCTTGAGAGCGAGCTCTTCGGTCACGAGAAAGGGGCGTTCACCGGCGCCGCCGAGCGGCGGCTCGGTCGGTTCGAGCTGGCGGACACGGGGACGATCTTTCTCGACGAAATCGGCGAGATCCCGATGAGTGTGCAGGTCAAGCTGCTCCGTGTGCTGGAGACCAGATCGTTCTTCCGACTGGGCGGGGTGCAGCCGATCAAGGTCGACGTCCGGATCGTCGCCGCGACCAATCGGGCCCTGAAGGACCGGGTAAATGTCGGGGAGTTCCGCGACGATCTCTTTTATCGCTTGAACGTACTGTCCATTTATCTGCCACCCCTCCGAGAGCGGCGGGACGACATCCCACTCCTTATCCGCCGATTCGTCCGCGAGTTCACGGCCGAACATGAACGGACGTTCCCGGGGATCGCGGCCGACGCGATGCAGCTTCTCATGCAGGCGCCTTGGCCGGGAAACATCCGTCAGCTCCGCAACCTGGTCGAGTCGATGGTGGTGCTGGCGCCGGGGAGCGAGATCCGGGCGGTGGATATCCCCGGCGACGTGACCGAGGGAATGGGGTCGCTCCTCCCAGCTCGGATAAGCGCCGCAACCGGGATTGGGGGCGGTTTCGGGGTCGCCGAGTTCGAGTTCATCTTGCGCTCCCTCATGGAGTTACGAGTTCAGGTTGAGGAGTTGCGCCGGCGGCTTGAGCTGCGTCCCAACAACGGCGACATCCATGTCATCGAGGTCAGCGACCCGTTGGCCCAATCGCTGGCGGTTCCGGCCATGGGGCTCGACGAGGACGCTATCGATGTTGAGGAAGAGGTTGTGCTCTACCGTCCGGGGATGACGATGGCGGAGGTCGAGCGGGCTGCGATCGAGGCAGTGCTGCGGCGTGCCGAGGGTAACCGGCGTCGGGCCGCGCAGGACCTGGGAATCGGCGAGCGAACCTTGTACCGCAAACTCAAGGAGTATGAAATCCCCTAAGTTACGCTGCGGTAAACCTTTGGATAGCACGACCTCTTGACACTTCTCAAGGTCCCCACCAACTTGCACCAGCGCGTACTCGGCGCATTCTCCCGACACCCCGAGCCTTCTTGCATCTGGCCATCGACCCTGCGCGCTGTGTCGCTTGTCTGGCGTGCATCCGGGTATGCCCGACCGATGCGATCGCTCTGCCGCCGGAGGCAACTGTCGTCGAGATCATCGAGGAGAACTGCATCCGTTGTGGCGAGTGCCTCCCCGCCTGCCCTCACGACGCGATTACCGCGACGGGTGCGGTTGATCGGGCGCTCGCGATCGCGGAGGCCGGGAGTGGCGCGCTGATCCTGGCACCCGAGGCGGTGGCGCACTTCCATCCCGCCACACCGGAACAGCTAGTCAACGCCTGCTACGAGGCCGGTTTCCGGTTTGTGTCCCGCGGGGTGATCGGCGATGAACTGGTGGCGCAGGAGTACCTCAGGTTGTGGGAGGAGGCCGACTGGGGGACGCTGATCCGAAGCACGGATCCGGTCGTCGTGGCGGCGATCACTTCTCATTATCCCGAGCTTGTTCCCTATCTGGCACCGGTCACGATACCGTGCATCGCCGAGGCGCGATTCCTGCGTCGAAACCATGGTGAAATGCTCCCGGTGGTGTACGCCGGCATTGCGGCACCGGGGATGGTCACCGAGCTCGATGCGATGCTCACGTTTGCGGATCTCGAGCAACTTTTTGCCCTCCGCGAGGTCAGGCCCGAGCTGTTGCCGCGGACCCATTCGCGGATCCCACCGGAGATGCGCCGGCACATGTCGGTCGCTGGGGGGTTGCCGCTGGAGGTGGTGGTCAGCGGATCGTCGAACGGGCGTCGGCTCCTGACGATCCGGGGGCTGGAGACATTGCCGGCGATTGCGCGGGCGGTGGGGCACGACCGGATCGATTTGGGGTTCGTGGATATCCAATCTCACGCGGGCGCCCTCGGGCATCCGGCGGCAGGTCCAAAGGCCGACCTCTACCGGCGCCGCGCGCTGGTGCAGCAGTACGAGCCGACGCGGAGCCGGGAGCCGGTTATCCCCGATGAAGTGGTGATCGAGATCGGGGCATCGTTCGCGTTTGGGGCGCGGCGCGAGCAGGGCGATCCGGTGGCAGTGCGAGCGATTCTTGAGGCAATCGGCACGGGACCGAACGGTCGTCCCTGGGATTGCCGGGCCTGCGGGTACAAGACCTGCCACCGGTTTGCGCAGGCGACGGCTTTGGGGCGTGCATCACTCCGTCAGTGTGTACCGTGGTTGTCACGCCGTGCGGAGGATGCGTCTCGCGACGCGGGCACCGATGCCCTGACCGGGTTGGCGAGCTACCGCACGTTGCAGACGCGGTTGTCGCACGAGGTCGAGCGCAGCAAGCGGAGTGGCGACACCTTCGCGGTGCTGTTCCTCGATCTCGACAAGTTGAAGGAGCTGAACGACCGGTATGGTCACGAGCGGGGCAACACTGTGCTGCGGATGGTGTCGGAGGAGATCCTGCGGACGATCCGCAACACCGACCTTGCGGCGCGGTATGGGGGAGACGAGTTCGTGGTGCTGCTGACGCGCACCGACCGGGCCGGCGCGTTGCGCGTGGCCGATGCGGTGCGGGAGCGGGTCGAGCTGGCGGGGCGGCGGATCGGCTTTTTGTCGGGGCAGATCACCGTGAGCATCGGGGTGGCGGAGTACGATCCGTCGACGCCCGGCGAGGGTCCGCTGCTCGAGCAGGCAGACCGTGCCTTGTACCTGGCCAAGGCGGCTGGGCGGAACACCATCGCGTAGCGCAGGTGCGCGCGCACACGACGACGCCGAGGATATACGTGACTGCTTCGCCATCACATTTTTTCGATGCTCCCGGTGCGCGCCCTGGTGGTGCCGCGTCTGATGCTGCTGCCGACCCGTGGAATGTGCGGCGCGCCGAGAACCTGCTCACGTCGCTGGAGGGAGTGTTGTCGGCGCGGGTGGTGACGACGCCGCTGGGCGAGGTGAGCGAGATCCACATTCTGGCGCACGCGGGCCAGACGCCGAAGCAGGTGGTTCGCAATGTCGAGTCGGCGTTGCTGGCGCATCTCGGCCTCAAGGTGGACCACCGGAAAATTTCGATTGCGCAGACGGCGGACGTCAAGCCGATCGAGACCCTTGATCTTGGTGCCGTGCGGGACCGTGCGGCGCAGCGGATGGTGCTGTTCGACGACCTCTCGATGGCGACAGGCCCGCGCAACCGGCGGGTGACGGCGACGGTGGCGCTCACCAGTGAGGGGCGGATCGAGTCGGCATCGGAAGAGGGTCCGGACACGGCGCGCAACCGCATGGATGTAGCGGCGCGGGCCACCGTGGCGGTACTGGAGCGGTTGCTCGATCGTGGGGGGTTGGCGCTCGAGGGCGTGCAGATGCACGAGGCGTTCGGGCGGACGTGGGTGATGGTGGGCGTGCAGGCGATCGGCGGCCGGGAATCGAAGCTGCTGGTGGGCACGGCCGAGGTACGCGAGAGCGCCGAGCATGCGGCGGTCTACGCGACCCTGGATGCGACAAACCGATGGACGATGGCACGCAGCCCGCGCTAGGGAGCGTTGGGCGGTTGCGTGCTGGCAGGGAATAGATAGGTAGGCAGGTGGTCGCGCGGCGACGGAATGGCAGCTGCTCGTGCGCGTGTTCACAGTCAACAGGCAGTCTACAGGAGTAACGGGGGGGAATCCCGGGGTCCGGCTTTGAGCGGAGCCGAGCGGCAAAAAATAGCGAAGCGTCCGGTGGACCATAGCGGGGTCTGCCACCTCTGAAGTATCGATGGTCCCGAGAGGAGGTGACGCATATGCTGGAATGGTTGGCCGCCGCGGTCGATTTCATTGCGAGTATTTTCCTCGCTGAAACGCAGAGCTGGGTCTAACCGGGACCTTGGATTTCCCCCCAAGTTTATGCCTTTCAACCGCGCCGTTCGTACATACGTCATCGCGATGGTGCTCGCTGCGATCGGCATTCTAGCGTACGCGAGTACACTGGATCGCCCACCGCTGCAGTATTGGGCACTGTTTTCGTTGGTGTTTGTGGGCTGTTTGTTGGAGGTGTCGGGCACCCGCAGCAGGGATGGCGGCGTAGCTGGGTCGTTGGTTTTTGTTTTCCATCTGGCAGTTGGCTTGGTATTGGGCGGGCTTTGGGGCGCAGCTTCGGCTGGGTTCGTCAAAGCCATTTCCCAGGCATATGAAAGAGCGAATTTCGTAAAGGCGCTCTTCAATACCGCTGAACGGGTAGTAAGCGTAGGCGTCACATTCTGTGTGTACTACTGGATTGGCGGAGTTCACCCTCCGCAGTTCTTGGAGCCAGTTACGGTTGCAGGTGCAGTCAGTTTTGACGTGGCGCTTTTGGAAGTAGCGCGATTCTTGGCGTCCGCAGTGATCTATTTTGTAGTTAATTCGCTTGCAGTCAATACGGCAGTTGGATTGGCCACGGGTAAACCGGTTCTTTCGACGTGGCGCTCAAACACTATCTGGGTACTTGGGTACGACATCGCCGCAAGCTTGCTGGCGCTTTTCGTAGCGTTCGTATTCGTCCGCACGAATGCGGGGACCGGCCTCGAACGGTTTGGCTTCCTGCTGCTATTTCTCCCACTGGTGGCAGCGAGGCACATTTACAGCAAGCTCTACCTGCTGCAAAACCTTTATGGGGAACTGGACAGCGCCTACGAGCAACTGGAGCTAAATCTCCGAGAGCAGCTGGCGATGATGGTCAAGGCTATCGAAGCTCGTGACCCGTACACTTCCGGCCACTCTCGACGTGTGTGCGGCCTGTCGCGCGCGATAGCAATCGACCTTGGGATGACCGCCGAGCAAATTGAAGACATCGAGAACGCTGCCCTTTTGCATGACGTAGGCAAGATCTACCCAGAATTTGCGCCGCTGCTACAAAAAGAGGGGAAGCTGACGGACGAAGAATGGACGGTCATGAAGACTCATTCCGCGAAAAGCGCGGAGTTGGTGTCCGTCTTTTCTCGATATCAGGGCTATGTGACGTCGTGTGTCCGACATCACCACGAACGTTGGGACGGCAAAGGCTATCCTGACGAGATTAGCGGCGAGAACATTCCGCTGGGAGCACGTATTATTACGATCGCGGATACTATCGATGCGATGACCACCAACCGGCCCTATCGCAACGCGTTATCTCTCGAAATTGTCCTCTCAGAATTGAACAAGGGGAGGAATACGCAGTTCGACAATGAACTGGTCGATTTAACGATTAACAGTGTCACAGTAAGGCGACTGATTTCAGATCCAGCTTCTATACCAGAGTACCTTCCTGAGCCGAAGATCCGCGCCCGGTCGAGTGAGCTCCTTCGAAGCGG
>JBDSMU010000028.1:0-2636 GCA_039915685.1 Gemmatimonadales bacterium
GGTGTCGGCAAGCTGGTGAAGATGGCCTGCGAGCTGGGCCGTAAGACCCGGGCCGACCTCAAGCTGGGCATCTGCGGCTAACACGGCGGCGACCCAGCGTCGATCAACTTCTGCGAGACGCTGAAGATGAACTACGTCTCCTGCTCGCCGTTCAGGGTGCCGATTGCGCGACTCGCCGCGGCGCAGGCGGCCCTCGCCGCACGCGGCACGATCGATCGCAGCAAGGCCACGCTGTGAGCACGCCGCTGGTGGGGCTCGTGATGGGCAGTGACTCTGACTGGAGCGTGATGCGTCACGCCGCGACACGCCTCGAAGAGTTCGGGGTCGCGTTCGAGTCCAAGATCGTCTCGGCGCACCGCACCCCCGACCTGCTCTTCGAGTATGCGGCAGAGGCGGAGGCGCGCGGAATCCGGTGCATCATCGCCGGCGCCGGGGGCGCCGCGCACCTTCCCGGGATGCTCGCCGCCACGACCACGGTGCCCGTTCTCGGCGTGCCGGTGCCGAGCACGTATCTCAAGGGCATCGACTCACTCCTCTCTATCGTGCAGATGCCGGCGGGTATTCCAGTGGCAACGTTCGCGATCGGTGAGGCCGGTGCCCACAACGCCGCACTCTTTGCGGTCGCGATGCTCGCGCGCACCGATGCCGCGCTTGCCGACCGGCTCCGCGCGTTCAGGGCATCTCAGGACGAGAACGTACGCGCCCGCGCTCTCCCGCCCGACGCTACGTGATCCTGCCCGGCGGTACACTCGGCGTGGTGGGCGGCGGGCAACTCGGCCGGATGTTCACCGCCGAGGCGCAGCGCCTCGGTTTTCGCGTCGCGGTGCTCGACCCCGATCCGCGAGCGCCGGCGGCGCAGATCGCCGACCTCCACATCGCGCGGTCGTGGAACGACAGCGATGCCCTGGCGGAAATGGCCGCCCGTTGCGACGCGATCACGACGGAGTTCGAGAATGTACCCGCCGATGCCCTTCGCGCGCTCGCCGCGCACGTGCCGGTGCGCCCGACTGCCGCGTCGGTAGCGCCCACGCAGGACCGCATCGAAGAGAAGCGCCTGATGACATCGCTCGGCATCGGTGTCGCGCCGTGGGCGCCCATCACGTCAGACCGCGACCTCCCATCCGCCTGGTCGGCGATCGGCGAACCCGCGATCCTGAAGACCTCGCGGATGGGCTACGACGGCAAGGGCCAGGCGTCGATCACCAGTGAGTCGACCCTCCACGACGCGTGGCGCCACTTCGGCTCGGTGCCGTGTGTGCTCGAGCAGCGCATGCCCCTCGACGCCGAGGTCTCGGTGATGGTGGCGCGCGCGGCGGACGGCACCGTGACGACGTGGCCCGTGACCCAGAACGTTCACGTCGGCGGGATCCTCCACACGTCGGTCGTCCCGGCGTCGGTCGATGCCCCGGTCGAGCACGCCGCGCGGGACGCAGCCACCCGCATCGTCGAGGCCCTGGACTATGTGGGCGTGATGGGCGTGGAGTGCTTCGTGGTCGGCGGCGAACTCCTGGTCAACGAGGTGGCGCCGCGCCCGCACAACAGCGGGCACTGGACCATCGACGCCTCGACCACCTCACAGTTCGAGCAGCAGGCTCGGGCGCTGGCGGGGCTCCCACTCGGCACCACCGATCGCCTCTGTGCTGCGGCAATGGTCAACCTCCTCGGCGACCTCTGGAGAGGAGGCGCGCCCAGCTGGGATCGCGCCCTCGCCATCCCCGGCGTGCGCCTGCACCTCTACGGCAAGACCGAACCCCGCCCCGGCCGCAAGATGGGCCACCTCACGGCATTGGCGTCGTCTGCTGAACTGGCATTGAAGCGGGCGCTGGAGGCGTGGACCGCGCTGCAGGGTGAAGTGAGCGGTTGCCTTTCGCCGTCCCGGCCCGCAGGTTAGGGCCGTCCCCCACCCGCCGCATTGTCCGAGGACCCACCGCGGGCGCCCGAGCAATTCACCCCGCGCCGACCGTATCACCGAGAGCCGGATCGCCAAGATGGACTCGCATTCGACCTGAGCCGGAACTTCCAACCTCTCTCGATAAAGGTGGAACATGCCTATCCGTCGCCTGACTGCCCTCCTGCTCATCGCGACTGTATTCGGGTGCCAAATCACACAAGATCACCCCATCGGTACGGCCGAGATCACGGTGGTGTTCATCGGCTCGGATACCGATCCCAACGGCATCGACCTCCTGGTTGATGGGAACATCGCGACCCACCTCGCCGGCCCGGGTAAAGTGACCCTTGAACTGAGCGTAGGTCAGCATCGCTTCGCGGTTGGCGGGCTCGAGTCGAATTGCGCCAGCCAGATGCCCGGCGTCCAAACAATCGACGTCACTGACATTGCTCCTGTAAAGCTCAGCCTTGGCGTGGTTTGCACGGCGCTGACCGGGTCTGTCCGGGTCACCATCGCGGCGACCGGCCCAGACGCGGACGCGGGGGCGTACGAGGTCACCCTCGACGCCGGGCCCGTCTATCTCCTCGCGCCGAACGCCGCAAAAGAGATCCCGGGTGTCGCGGCCGGGACGCACAGCCTTCGCCTGACCGGGTTGCCGACCAGTTGCAGCATCGTCGGGGCGAACCCGGTGAATGTGGGCGTCACGATAGGTGGAGTTGTCAGGGACAGGGTGCCCGTCACGATC
>JBDSMU010000041.1:0-2836 GCA_039915685.1 Gemmatimonadales bacterium
GCCCGTCGCGCGTCAGCCACATCAGGGCCGATCCCGTCCCACCCCCGCCTCCCACGGTGTACACCGCTTCGCCTTCGGCCGAGAGGGCAAAGGAGTTGGGATTGACGTCGTCGAGCACCGGCACCGCGCCGTTCGTCAACGCGAGGGTCTTGAGGTCGAAGTCCGCCGCGAACAATCCGCCAGCACGATCGGTGTAGAGCAGGTGGCCGGTCGGAGAGTACCAGGCCCCGGCAGCGTTGGCGACGAGCTGGCGCGCGCTGTCCGCCGCGAACTCGAAGACGGAGACTGTGGAACCGCCGACGCAATTGCCGGGGCAGCTGGTGTACAGGAAGCCGCGACTGTTCGGCAATGGCGCCAGCGCCACTACAATCGTCCGACCCCGCCCGCTGTCCGACGACACGGTGTCGCCGACACCCCCTGTGGCGGCGATCCGTTGCAGGCCATTGCGTTCGTCCACAAAGACGATCGTGTTATCCGCCAGCCAGATGGCGGCGTAGTAGACGGTGTTCGAGGCGTCGGAGAGGGTGATCGGCGTGCCCCCATCGACGGGCACCTTCTTGAGCCTGCCATCCGTGGTCAGGAAACCGATCCACGCCCCGTCGGGGGAGAAAAAGGGCGAGACGCCCCGTTCGGTCCCTGCCAGGGGGGTTGGCGCCACCTGATCGCGAAGCTTGCGCATCAGCTGCGGACGCCCGCCGACGGAGTCGCTGAAGACAATGCTGGAGCCGTCGGGGGCGATGGCCGTCTGGCTCGCCACCATCGGGTTACCGGGCGAGAGGAACTCGCCCCACGGGTGTTGCCAGAGCGTGACGCGCTGCCGGGTGACCGCAACGGTCGGCGTGGGACGAAGCCATCCCCACCCCGCCGCGATCAGTGCAATTGCCGCAATCGCCGCGGTCGCCGCAAACAGTCGCGGTGCGATGCCACGACTTCGGCCCGGAGTGCCGGGGGCCTGTGGGGTGGCGAACGACTGATCCGCCAGCGCCGCGGCAAACGACTTGGCGCCCTCGAAGCGATCGGCCGGCAATTTCTCGAGCGCCTTCGCCACCGCCGCCGCAACATTCGCCGGAATCGATTTTCGCTGGGCGGTTAACTCCTTCGGTGATTCAGTCATCACCTTGGCGACGATCGCCTGCGCGCTCGGCCCAGTGAACGGCGGCTCGCCGATGAGCATCTCATAGCACATCACGCCGAGCGCGTAGATGTCGCTGCGCGCGTCAACATGTCGATCGCCCATCGCCTGTTCGGGACTCATGTAGTGCGGAGTGCCGAGGGACATCCCGGTCTGCGTCATCCGCTCGCCGCCCGCCTGCTGTACGGCGAGCGCGATGCCGAAATCGGCGACCAACACGCTGCCGTGCTGGATCAGGATGTTCTCGGGCTTGATGTCGCGGTGGATCACGCCGTGGCCGTGGGCGTAATCGAGGGCCCCGGCAATTTCGATCGCGAGCCGCACTGCCTCGCTGATGGAGAGCTGGGTGTCGCGCACCAGCCGACCGCGCAGCGTCTCGCCCTCCACGTAGGGCATCACGTAGAAGAGCAGACCATCTGCGGTGCCGCTGTCGAAGAGCGGCAAAATGTGCGGGTGCTGCAGGTTGGCGGTGGTCTTGATCTCGCTGAGGAACCGCTCGGCGCCGATCACGGCGGCGAGCTCCGGCTGCAGCACCTTCACCGCCACCTTCCGGTCATGCTTGAGGTCGTGCGCGAGATACACCGTGGCCATGCCCCCCTGGCCGATCTCGCGCTCGATACGGTAGCGGTCGCTCAGTGCCACAGTCAAGCGGTCGGGGACGCTCAAGGAGCCTTCCGGACGGAGGAGCGCGAATTGTTGGCGGGGACGACGAAAGTTACTGCCGGATCAATGGTTGGGGAACTGTCGCGGTGTGATCCCGGTACGAAGGCATAGCGACGGAGTCGCCTAACGTTCGCGGTCCGTCGGGGGAAGTTCACCGAGTGCTTCGAGATCACTCAGGTCCCTGCGCCGACCGGTTGCGCGCTTGTTCTGCACCAGTGCAGCGCGTCCCAATACATCCACGGTCATGCCCTCGAGGTCGACCTCGAGGCGAGCCATCCAGGCGTCCTCGAAGCTTGGCAACCCCGTGAGACTGGTCAGCAGGTCGATGCGATGTGGCGGCAGTCCCAGTTGGACAACCACATTTTCCCGGGCGAAGTCGTCCCTGGAGATCCCGAGGGCCTCCAATGGGGCGCCCCAGCCGAGCAGTGCCTTCCACGCGCGGGTCGCGTTCTCCGGCGCCGCGTCAAGCCAGAGGTCGAGGTCCTGTGTCCCGCGCGGCACGCCGTGCACCGCAAGGGCATGCGCCCCGACCACCAGACATCGCACCTGTGAGGTTCGGAAGCTCGCCAGCAGATCACGCCAATCGTCGTTCACTTCGGGTGGAGCACCACGCAGGAGATGGTGGCGCGCGTGTACGCCGGCTCCGGCTGACCGGTCAGGCGCCACATCCGCCGGGAGAGGAGCGCCACCATGGCCAAGCGCTCGGCCGCGCTGGTGAGAGGCGTGAGGTCGTTACCTGGCTCTTCGCCCAGCCGGTAGAGCCGAATCGGCATCGTCCGACGTGCGTCGCGTCGCTCCATCGTCATCCCTCAAATATACTGGCTGCCCGTTGTGAACGGGTGCCCGGGCCGCCCCGGACCTCGGCACGGGCTACCTTTCGGTAGCGACCAGCAACCTGCTTCGAAGGCGGCGCGGCATGGCGGCAACGAACGTCTCGGACCCCCGCTACTACCACAAGGTGGTGGACTGCCAGTGGGCCTGCCCGGCCCACACCAACGTGCCCGGATACCTGCGCCTCATCGCGCTCGGCCGCTACGACGA
>JBDSMU010000046.1:0-6263 GCA_039915685.1 Gemmatimonadales bacterium
ATCTATTCATCCGAAATGGCGCGCGGGCTCGACATCCTGGACCTGGTGCCAAGCGCGAACCTCTCGGCGAACGAAATCGCTGCAGCGAAGTTGGTGATGATGGACGAGTTCAATCCACAAAGCCAGCCGCACGTCACGTGGCCGGCAGCGTTCCCGGTGGTGCGGAGCTATCTCGACCAGCTCGTGCGCGGCAACGGGCTAGCGGCGGCGCGGACCAGGGCGATCGGCAGGGCGCTCACCGTGGCGGAAAAGCGGGGTGGCGCGGCGCGTGCGCGGGCACTGACTGCGCTCGCCTCAGCAATTGATGGCGATGTGAGTGGCGCCGCGGATGGGGCGCGGGTGAAGGCGATGGCGGGAGAGATTCGGCGGTTGGTGGGAGGGAAGTAAAAAAGGTTGAAAGGTTGAAAGGTTGAAGGGTTGAAGGGCTGCGCCGGGTCGTGGATAGACAGAGACGTCGATTCCCGGCCCGGCGTTGCCTTTCGGGCCCCGATCCCGATGCCGGGACGGGGCCGAGTTCGATAGCGGTTACTTCGTCCGGGGTTCGGCGTCGCCACTCGGACCGTAGATGTCGGGGACCTTTGCCCCGAGGCCACGCAGGTAGGCGGAGAGCTGGCCGCGGTGGTGGATGCTGTGGTTGTTCGCGAATCCGATCCAGGCGGCCCGTGACAGCTTCATCATGCCGAAGAAGTCCACCTCGACGGCCAACTGTTCTGCACTCAACGAACGCAACCGGAGGATCACGCCGGGGATCTTGTCCTCGTAGAAGGCCACAATGTCGCTGGCCTTTGAGAACTGGGCCTCGGCCTGCTTTGCCGCCGCGGGGTCGAACTGGAATACTCCGCGCTCGGCGGACTCAAGGAACCAGAGGTCGGCGGTTGCGAGATGGACGGCGAGGTCCCACGCCGAGCGAGACTTGGGGTCGGGGCGGTAGTCGCGAGTCTCATCACGAAGTGCTGAGAGGACACGAATGGTCGCCGGAAGCTCGCTCTTCCACAACGCAGTCATCGCTTCAGCCACCGCCTTGGTTTCCCCGGGAATCATGTCGCCGCTCGATTAAATAGGTAAATGGGATTGCCAGATCTGTAGGGCCTACTTCTCTCTGACAGACCCCTGGGCCACGGTGGCGCGCCCGACAGTATGATAACTTGCGAAAAGGTCGTCGATCAGCGGAGCACCGGAAGGCCTGTTCAATTTCGCTTGGGGGTGCGGCCCGGAGGATATTCGTGACCATGAACAAGCAGACGGTCGAGCGCTACATGGAGGGGTTCAGGCGTTCCGACCACGCGGAGATCCTGGCCTGCCTGACGGATGACGTCGAGTGGATCATTCCCGGGGCCTTTCACCTGCACGGCAAGGCGGCATTCGACGCTGAGATCGAGAACCCAGCGTTCGTAGGACGACCCGAGATCGTGGTCACCCGGCTCAGCGAGGACGACGACGTCGTCGTGGCCGAGGGAACTGTGCGCACTCAGCCGAGGGGTGGGGGGTTCGTCTTCCTCGCGATGTGTGACGTGTTCGAAATGCGCGCCGGCCTGATCAGGCGGCTGACAAGCTATCTGATGGAGATCAAGCCCAGTTCAGCTGACTGACGCGCAGCGTCAACGCTGGCCGGATTTACCGACTGCAGTGGAGCGTGCTCGATGCTTGGTGGACGATCGTGGGACGATTGGATCGCGTCGTATGCAACGAGTCACCAGCATCCGGTCAATCGATTCTGTCATACCGTCGGGATCCCGCTGATCGTGCTGTCGCTTCCGCTGGCGGGAGTGGCGCTCTTCGTCGGCGGCTTCTGGCCTGTACCGATCGCGATGTTTGTAACAGGGTGGATCTTCCAGTTCATCGGCCACGCCTATGAAGGGAAGCCGCCAGAGTTCCTTCACGACTGGCGATTCCTCTTCGTCGGGTTGCGTTGGTGGGTCGCCAAGCTGCAGGGAAAGGCGTGAGGTTGCGCGTCGACCAGTTCGCCGCGCCACCGCTAATGTTCCATTCGATCGGAACGGGAGGGTTCTCCCGTTTCCACTGATGACACTTACCATCACAGCGAGCACGATCATGGGCTTGATCAATTGGGTGTGGGATTATCACCAGCACAAACGGATTGGGGATGCGCAGGCCGAGGCCCGCCTGGGCGCAAGTTCTGCGGAGTCGGCCAAGAGCCAGGTGGAAGAGCTCGGCGCGGCAGTGGATCGGCTGACGCTCGCCAATCAGGCGATGTGGGAACTGCTCCGCGAGAAGTCCGGCTTGAGCGACGCCGATCTGGCGTCACGAGTCGAGGAGATCGACATGCGCGACGGCGTCCGTGACGGCCGCGTGGCGAGATCCATTGCCAATTGTCCGGAGTGTGGACGACCGAACCGTGACGGGCGCCAACAGTGCATCTACTGTGGCACCGCCCTTCCATCGGCGACGGGGTCGTCGTAGCCCACCAGGCCAGCGGTTCGGAGGGCAGCGCGATGAGGGAGCGCAATCGAGGCGTCGGCGCGCTTCTCGTCGCTGTCACCATTGGCCTCGGGCTCGCATCGCGGCGATACGCCGAAAACTTGCCGACGTTCCTCGCTGAATACGCGGGCGACACCCTCTGGGCCGCCATGGTGTTCTGGGGTCTGGCGCTGCTTTTCCGACGGCAAGGCACCGGGGTGTTGGCGCTCTTCACGTTGGCGATTGCGTTCCTGGTCGAGTGCAGCCAGCTGTATCACGCGCCCTGGATCGATGCCGTTCGCCGTACGCCAGCAGGAGCGCTCGCGCTCGGAACCGGATTCCTCTGGAGTGATCTGGTCTGCTACAGCGCTGGGGCCGCCATCGCGGCTACCGTCGATGTGTTGCTTGTACGGAGGAGTTGAGGCCGTGACAGCGGTATGTTCGACGCGTCTGGAGCGTGGGCTCTGTCGGCAAGCGCGCCACGCGCTTGTGAGTCCGACGACAGGACGTGACACTCGCTTGCCCACTTTGACCCGTGCATTTGGAGGAACAGCAATGACAAGCAATCCGGTAGGCTGGTTCGAGATCTACGTTCAGGACATGGCTCGCTCGCAACGTTTCTATGAGCACGTCCTCGGCCTGAAACTGGACAGCCTGCCAATGCCCGAGGGAGAAGGCCCAACCATCGAGATGTTGGCATTTCCGATGGATATGGAAGCTACGGGGTCGGCTGGCGCCCTGGTCATGGCGGACGGCTTCCCATCGGGCGGGAACAGCACGCTGGTCTACTTCAACTGTGATGATGTCGCTGTCGAGGCCGGCCGGGTCGCGTCCGCTGGCGGGCGGCTTGAGCGCGAGAAGATGTCGATCGGGCAGTACGGCTTCATTGCGCTGGCGTTCGACACCGAGGGGAACATGTTCGGATTGCATTCGCTCAAGTAGTGTTGGGCTTCATTTTCGTTGAGGTGACCATGCACCCCGATGTGAAGACGTACAATGGTTCTCAGGCCCCGGGCGACCAGGCCACGTGCAACCTTCTCGCCACCGAAATCTCACGCCACCTCCCCGAGGCGGAGAACAAGATCTGGCATGCGCATCCAGTCTGGTTCCTCGATGGGAATCCCGTTGTCGGCTACAACAAGCTCAAGGCCGGCGTGCGGCTGATGTTCTGGAGTGGCCAGTCGTTCGACGAGCCGAGTCTCATTCAACGCGGCGAGAAGTTCAAGGATGCATCGGTCACCTTCACCGACACCAATCAGGTGAAGAAGGCTGACCTTGCGCGCTGGTGCGCGAAGGCGCGCGAGATTCAGTGGGACTACAAGAACATCGTGAAGCGGAAGGGACAGCTCGAGCGACTGAAGCCGTGGCGAATCGGAAGACAGTTCTCATGGCGAACCGAACGCGATGCGGCAGCCCTAACGCTGACCGTCCGCTCCGAATGCGTAGTTTGCTGGTCCGACGCCTCGGCATCGTAGCCGCGATGCTCGTGGCGTCGAGCGGGTGCGCCCCCTCGGGAAGCCTCGCACCACCGGCAGGCTCGATCACCGTGAGGGCCGCCGCCGAGCAGTTTCGCGTGCTCGACCTCTATCCGGGTGTTACGGCGACGCTCGTTGCCCCGACACGCCTCGATCTCGATCAACGCGTCGACGTCATCCTGTATGCGCTGCCCAACGGCAACACCACAGCCGAAACGATCGGTGGGACCGTGGGCGAGGGAACCACGTGGCGTTACGACATCCAGCACATCGGCGCGCAGACGCGCGCGTTGCGCGCACGAGGAATGGAGCAGGCTGTCGTGGTGTACGTGGAAGCCGACAGCAAGAGTTGGCCGGAATGGCGGCGGCGCATGGGCTACCAGCACGCGAACCGCCGGATCGTCGAACTCGTCGATCAGATTCGATCCCAGTTCGGCCCCGGGATGACACTCGATGTGACCCTCGCCGCCCACAGCGGTGGTGGATCGTTCATCTGGGGGTTCATCGAAGGTCAGGATTCGCTCCCGTCGTGGCTGACACGGATCGCGTTTCTCGATGCCAACTACAGTTTCGAGCCTCGCCACGGCGATCGGATCATGCAGTGGCTCGGCGGCGCCTCCGCTCGGACACTCGTGGTCGTCGCATATGACGATCGGGAGATCTTGCTCGACGGCAAGAAGGTCGTGTCCGATTCGGGGGGCACGTGGCGCGCTACCCATCGCATGATCAGTCACTTGGAGACTGCGATGCCGATCGTACGCGATACGTTGGGCGACTTCATACGCTTCGCTGGCAGCCAGATGGAGGTCCTGCTCCACCCGAACCCGGACAATCGGATCCTGCACACCGAGGTGATCGGGGAGATGAACGCGTACATGCACGCCATCCTCACGCGTCGAGGCGGCCGAGCGAACGACCCGGGCGTTCTTGGCGCGCCGCGCGCATACGCGCAGTGGGTAGACGCGAGCGTCGTGCTCCCGACCGCCGTGCCGCCCGCCATTCCCGAACGTCGGGTTGGCGCGTTGACAGGCAGCGCATTTGTCGCGAGCGTCGCGGGGTTGCCGCGCGAGGCACGGGAGGCCGCGATCCTGCGCGAACTGCTCGCCGGCAACGTGCCTCAGTTCCTGCGCACCCTGCAACGAGTGCAGACCACGGCGCCACGACCTGGTGGCGGCGTCGACAGCATCAGCTTCGACGTCATGCCCGATTATCTCGCGATCGGGTCCGACACTGATTTCGTGCGCATGCCTATGACCCCGCAGACCGCGCAGGCATTCTGCGATGCCTTCGGATTCGTGCTCCCAACCGCTCGGATGGCCGGCCTGATATGGGCTGCCGCATCGGTTCAGCTGGAGCCGCGACCGTTGACGTCGGAGCGCGAGGCGCCGGCTACGTTCCTGCAGCATCACCGGATCATCGAGGCGCAGCTGGCTGGCCAACGTCGCGGGATGCTCGTGGCAGGCATGAAGAAGGACATCGTCGTCACAAGTCGGCTCACGGAGCGCGCCGATCGTGTCGCCATCTTCGGCTGGCACCAGCTGAGCGGCGAGCCGATTCAATCCCTGTACGTTGGGCATGTGGGCTGGTACGTGGATTACAGTCACGGCGCCCGTCCGATCCGCCGCGTCGTCATCGTCAATGGCGTTGCTCGCACCTACGAGGCGATCCTCGCCGACTCGACGCAAGCAGGATTGTTGAGCGACGAAGGAGTCATATCGATCCCACGCTACGTCCATGAGTAGGTGCGGAAGGCGCCGGCCGTGCATCCATCCCCCCTCTCGCACGTCAGATCGGGAGACGTCATCCCCTCCGTCATGACCGATCCCTGAGGGGCACGCAGGGAATGCCAGATGACCACCACGAATACCAAGCTTGATGAGCTGTACGAGCTGATCGCTGAGATCGAGATCGCGATGCTCACCACCCGGACCTCCGATGGCCAACTTGTCTCGCGCCCAATGGCGACACAGAAGCGCAATCCAGTGGCCGACCTCTGGTTCGTGACCAGCAACGAGACCCACAAGGTCGATGAAATGGAAATCGATCCGAATGTGAACCTGGCCTACCTCGACAGCGGCTCGATGGAGTGGGTCTCGGTGAGCGGGACGGCTACCATCAACCAGGACCGCGCACTCATCCGCGCGCTGTACCAGCCTGACTGGAAGGCGTGGTTCGGTGACGAAGGCGGTGCCAACGACGGCGGCCCGGATGACCCGCGCCTCGCCCTCATCCTCGTCGATGCCAGGACCGCTCACTACCTCAAGAGCACCCATTCGAAGCCCATGGTGCTCTTTGAACTGGCGCGCGGCATGGTCACCGGCAAGAAGCCCGAGATCGGCCGCGAAGAGGAGCTTGCGGGTTCCGAGCTGA
>JBDSMU010000052.1:0-7445 GCA_039915685.1 Gemmatimonadales bacterium
GTAGCCGGCCACGTTCGACCGGTTCTCGTTGGTCACGTCGGTGGGACGGAACCCCGGAAACACCTGCGAACCCGCCGCCGCGAGTCTCGTGGTCGGGTTGCCGAGCGAATCGAGCACCCGCACGCCGCCATCGATGTACGAGCCCTCCTCGCCCGACTTGATGCTGTACCCATCGCGACGAAACTCGGCGCCGAAGGCGACGTTCAGCGGCGTGGCCGCGCCGATCCCGAACTGGCGGACCAGATCGAGGTTGGTCGTGACCTGATTGAATCCCATCGTGCCGGCATAAAAGCTGGTCGGTGACGCGGCGCCCAGGGACGCATTGGCCGTGTTGTTGATGTCGAACCGGTAACTGTTCCGGCCCCAGGTGACCGAGGCATCGTACCGAAACTGGCCGGCCGACCCCCTTACCCCGCCCAGCGCCGATGCGTCCTTGACGGTGGACTCAATCAGCGGCAGGAAACCGTCGGGATAGATCGTCCGGATCGTGCGATCGTCGCGCGAGCGACGGAAGAAGCCAGCCGCGTCGCCATTGCGGTCGGCATACCCGAGCGTCGAGTAAAACTCCGCGTTGGAGCCAACTTTCTTGGCGACGTTGAGGAAGCCGACGGCGTCGCGGGTTTTGGGGTCGCCAAAGCGGTGGTTGACCAGGTTGTTGAACTGCGGATTGGTGTTCTTCGGGTCGTTCCCGAAATACTGGTTCCGACCGTCGCTGGATGAGCGATTTGTGAAGTCGCGGTCGCGGTACTCGACGCTCAGCGTGGCGAAGCCATCCTGACCGAGCGCGAGCGAGTAGTTGCCACTCGCGGTAATGCTCTGGCCGTCGGTGAGCTTGCGGTCGGGGTCGGCGATCGACTTGAACGTGGTGCTGTAACTGCCCCCCTGCACCGTGAACTCATTGGCGCTGTTGCCCTTGAGCACGATGTTGATCACGCCGGCGATGGCATCGGAGCCGTACTGCGCCGCGGCGCCGTCGCGCAGAATCTCGATGTGGTCAATCGACGACGACGGGATCGCGTTGAGGTCCACCAACCCTGACCCACGACCGATTGAGGGGTTCAGGTTGATCAGCGAAGACGTGTGACGACGCTTCCCATTTACGAGCACCAGCACCTGGTCGGGTGCCAGACCACGGAGGGTGGCGGGACGGGAGTTGTCGGTCCCGTCGGTGAGCGACGGCCGCGGGAAGTTGAACGACGGGGCCAGCATCTGGAGGATCTGGGCAGTCTCGGTCCGCCCGGAGAGCTTGATGTCGGCGCTGGTGAGGATGTCGACCGGCACCGGTGAGTTGACGCTGGTGCGGTCGGCATTGCGGCTGCCGATCACCGCGATATCGCTCACCGTCACCGCCGAGCGCTCGAGCGATACATCGCGCGTGACGGTGGCACCGTCGGCGACGTTCACGGTGTCGCGACGCACCCCGTAGCCGATCGCGGCGAAACGCACCTCGCTCCGGCCTGATGGCAGGACGAAACGGTACACGCCGCTGGCATTACTGGTTGCCCCGATCTGCGAGCTCCCGAGCGTGACGCGGGCGCCGGCAAGCGGTGCGCCGTTGCGCCCGTCGGTGATCTTGCCGGTGAGGGTGCCGCGGCCAGCCTGGGCGCCCAGCGAAACGGTGGGAAGGATGGTTAGGAGCGTGAGGGCGGCGAGGCGCCATGGGCGAGACGCGAGATGTTGCATGTGGTCTCCGAGCAAGGGTGGTGCAGCGGGGTCCAAGGCTTTGAGGATACCACGATATCCGGCCCCAGGACAGCGAAGGCTTTCCGAACCCGCAGTCGCGAAACCGGCCAGGCGAACGACAGCTCCAGGTGAGGTCGCCCGCACGCTACCGGAAGGCACGACCGGAAGGGCAAGCCCAGCGGGTCTCTTGCCTTCTTGCGGACTTGCTCGACCCCCTCTATTGTTCGGTACTCATCCCACCTCCCTTCCGAATACATTCCGTTCAGCATTCTGAGGCGTCTCATGACACTCCTGGCACGCAGCCCATTCGTCATCGCCGCCTTCGCACTCACTGCGTGTGGCGATGTTCCGGCGCCTACGGTACCTGCACCGCTGGACGGTGCCTCTCCGAGCTTTTCAGCGCAGAGCGGCGATGCAGGCAGGGCAATTCCCGGGCAATACATCGTGATGTTCAACAACGGCGTGACGGACGTTCCCGGCTTGGCGCGCCAGCTCGCCGCTACCCACGGCGGCAAGATCGGCTTCACCTACGAAACCGCGATCAAGGGATTCAGCGTGCAGCTGAACGCGACCGCGGCGGCGGCGCTCAGCCGGAACCCCAACGTTGCGGTCGTCGAAGCCGACCAGGTCATGACAACGGTGGCCACGCAGAGCAACGCAACGTGGGGGCTCGATCGCAGCGATCAGCGCGCGCTGCCACTGAGCGGGACGTACACCTATGAGCTCACCGGGGCCGGCGTCCGGACTTATATCATCGACACGGGAATTCGCTTCACGCACAGCGATTTCGGGGGCCGCGCCACCAGCGGATACGACGCGGTGGATGGCGGGTCGGCTGACGACTGCAATGGCCACGGCACGCACGTCGCCGGCACCGTGGGCGGGAGTCTGTATGGCGTCGCCAAGAACGTGGCGCTCGTGGCGGTGCGGGTACTCGACTGCCAGGGGAGCGGGACTACTTCAGGCGTCATTGCTGGCGTGGACTGGGTGACGGCAAATCGTGTCTTGCCTGCCTCGGCGAACATGTCGCTGGGCGGCGGCGCCTCGAGTACGCTGGACGCCGCCGTGAAGAACTCTATTGCGTCCGGGGTCAGCTATGCGGTCGCCGCGGGAAACGGTGACTTCCTTGGACGGCAGCAGGATGCGTGTACCGGCTCGCCGTCACGCGTGCCAGAGGCGATTACCATCGGCGCAACGGACAACACCGACAAGAAGGCGTCATGGTCCAACTACGGCAATTGCGTCGACTTCTTTGCGCCAGGGGTCAGTATCACCTCGGCCTGGTACCAGAGCGACACGCAGACCAACACCATCAGCGGGACGTCGATGGCGGCACCGCATGTGGCCGGCGCGGCGGCCCTCTACCTCGAGGCCAATCCGGGCGCGTCGCCGCTGTCGGTGCGCAATGCGCTCTATGACAACACCACAAAGGGCATCGTCGCCTCATCGAGCACCGCGAACAACCACCTGCTCCACACGCTGGGCTTTGGCAGCGGCGGCGGCACACCCAACAATCCGCCTGCGGCGAGCTTCACCTACACCTGTTCGGACCTGAGCTGCAGCTTCACCGACGGCAGCACCGACTCCGACGGCTCGATCGCCTCGCGAACCTGGACGTTTGGCGACGGCGCAACGTCGACCGCCACCAATCCGGCGTACACCTACGCCGCGAGCGGAACCTACACCGTGCAGCTGACTGCCACCGACAATGGCGGGGCGACGAACAGTACCTCGAAGTCCGTCACCGTGACTTCCGGCGCGACCGGCGGAATCTCCCTCAGCGCGAGCGGGTACAAGGTGAAGGGAACCCAGCGAGCCGACCTCTCCTGGTCGGGTGCAGCGTCGTCCAGCGTCGACGTGTTCCGGGCAAACTCGAAGATCGCCACGACCACCAACGATGGCGCCTACACGGACAACATCGGCGCGAAGGGAAGCGGATCGTACACATACCAGATCTGCGAAGCCGGCACAACCACCTGTTCCAACAGTGTGACCGTGACGTTCTAGCCGACCCAGCTGGTCGGCGGTATGATCCCTGACTGGAACGTGCCTTCGCGAGACCGACCGACGTCCCCAATGTCGATACATCTCCGATCCGGACCACTGCCCTTTCAGGATGTAACCCATGTCGATTCAAGACGTTCTCGTCAAGTCCGGCGCCCTGCGGTCGATTGCCACCGAACTCGGGCTGAGCGAAGATCAGGCCTCCGACGCCGCCAACTCCCTGTTGCCTGCGATTCTGGGCGGTTTCCAGAACCGGTCCGTCGGACACGCCGGCGGTCTCGGCGGGTTGCTCGGCCAGCTCGGCGGCGGTGCACTGCTCGATGGGGTGACCTCGCCAATGCCAACCGACGTCAGCCGCGGCAACGAAGTACTCGGACAGATCTTCGGTTCCAAGGATGTCTCGCGCACCGTGGCGAACCACGCGTCCACCCAGTCGGGATTGGCGCCTGCGCTGCTCAAGAAAATGTTGCCACTCCTGGCCATGGCAGTCGCGGGATACATGTCGAAGAACCATGGCCGCGATGGAGACACGACAAACCCACCATCAGGCGGGATTCTCGGTGACCTGTTGGGCGGACTGCTGGGCGGCGGCGGAAATCCGCTCGATGCGATTCTAGGGAAGCGTTGAACGTCCGGCCGCGGTGCGTCGCGATGTCAGCCGGCGTCCGATCAGAGCTGGCGAGCTGAAATTCTTCTTGCTTCGTGCGATGCGCCGATCGGAGCGGAGCAAGGAGTTCCTCAGCGGGCGCGTGCGATGGTACCGCCCGAGAGGTCAAAGTCCGGTCGCGAGAGCCTCGCCTCTCCCCGTAGCCCGATCGGCAATCGCCGCTCGTGCGCACCCGCCACATTCAGCAACTCGGCTGTGACACGTTCGACCGCGACGGTTTCTTCATCGGTGCCGGCCCAGCGCGAGGCGATGTCGAGCCAGTGCAGCGCGTCCCCGGTGTTTCCCAAGGCGCGCGAGGCGGTGGCGGCGCTGAGCCCGTTCGCGTATGCGAGCTGCCGCTCTTCGCCGAGGTCGGCATGAAAAGCCAGCTCACCGGGGTCCGGCACGGAGTCGCGATCATTTGCCGCTCGTATCATGGCGAGCGCGATCGCCCGATGCAGCTCCCGACGCCGCGCCGCGCCTACCGAAACCATCACCACCGTGGCGATGATCGGGTGGGCGCATTCGTAGAGTCCGCCCGACTCCCTGACGAGGAAGCGTCGCTCCAGCGCATCACCGAGCAACGCGACACGCAATCGCGACATCCCGTGCACATGGGAGAGCACGTCGGTCGGACAGCCGTGGTCATGTGCGGCGATGGTGGCGAGGAGCTGTTGCTCGTCGCCGGGCCGTCGAGCAATGCGGTGGGCGATGGCCTCGTGGACTGATGCGGACACCGTGCCGACCTGGATCTCGAAGTCGCTGCGATCCGACAGAATCCACTCGCCCGTGACCGGATCGGCAGAGAACCAACCGTCAGCCAGCCAGGTCTTGAGCAGCTCGATCACGTAGAACGGGTTGCCGTACGTGACGTCGTGCACGCGCTGCGCAAGCCGTCGTCCCGTCGTCCCACCACGAATGCGGCCGAGATCACGAATGACCGCCCAGACCTCATCCTTGGGCATCAAGCGAACGGACAGCTGCCCTTGCGCGTCCGCGACCCGAGCCGTAACATACAACCATATGGTTGCACGATATCCCGTCCGGTCGCGCCGGAACGACGCCCAGCTCGATCGCCTCTTCCGCGCCTTGGCCGACGGCACGCGGCGCGACATCGTGGCCAGGGTGCTGGCCGGGGAGGAGGCGTCGGTATCGACGCTCGCAGCGCAATATGCGATGTCGTTCGCGGCGGTTCAGAAACACGTCGCGGTGCTCGCTGCGGCAGGGCTCGTCACGAAGCGTACTCGCGGGCGCGAGCGAATGGTCCGCGGCAACCCGAAGGAATTGGCGCGAGCACGCACTCTCCTCGTGCAACTCGAAGCGCTCTGGATCTCCCGTTTCACACAGCTCGATGCGGTCCTCGCCGAGCCATACCCCACGGTGGAGTAACGATGCCGATCACTTCTGTCTCGTCCGATCCCAAGGCGCTCACGCTCACGATCGTCGCCGACTACCCCGTTCCTGTTGCCCGGCTATGGGCTGCGTACGCTGACCCGCGTCAGCTCGAGCGGTTCTGGGGTCCGGTCGAGTGGCCGGCAACGTTTACGCGCCACGACATGGCGGTGGGTGGGAGATCGGAGTACTACATGTCCGGCCCTGACGGTACGACGTCGCGGGGTTGGTTCCGTTTCCTGGCGATCGAGCCGCACGCGCGGATCGAAGTCGAGGATGGTTTCGCCGACGAGAGTGGCCAGCCGAACGACGCGATGCCAACGATGCGAATGGTCTTCACCTTTCAAGAGACGCCGACCGGCTCTCGGTTTGAAAGCGTCACCACCTTCACGAGCACGGAGTCGATGGAAACGCTGGTGAACATGGGGATGATGGAGGGGATGCGTTCGGCGATGGGTCAGATCGATGCGGTGTTCGCTGACCTCGAAGCGTTTGCGGCCACGCGCAATACCGAGGCGCAACTGCTCAGCGACACCACGGTGCGAATCAGCCGTGTCATTCGCGGCAGCGTGGAGCAGGTATGGCGCGCTCACCACGAGGTCGCGCTGGTGCAGCGCTGGCTGCTCGGACCGGATGGATGGACGATGCCGGTGTGTCAGGTTGCGATCGACGTTGGCGATCGTTATCGCTACGAGTGGGAAGCTGCGGACGGCTCAAATCGATTTGGCTTCGAGGGCGAGCTGCTCGAGTCAACGGCACCGTACCGCGCTGTGTTTTCGGAGCAGATGATCGGGATGGAGGGCCCGGGAACGCACAACGAGATGACCCTGGTCGAGACACCCGAGGGAACCCTGTTGTCGCTGGTGATCTCCTATGCCAACAAGGAGATGCGCGACATGATCCTGGGCACCGGAATGACCGATGGCATGGAGACGAGTTACGCGCGGCTGGAGCGGGAAGTGCTGGGGTCGTAGCGAGGCGACGCGACGGAGCCCACGCAGCCCACGGAGCCCACGGAGCCCACGAAGCCCACGGAGCCCACGAAGCCCACGGTGGTCCGCTCTGGCTGCGCTCGAGTCGCGAGCCCACGGGTGGTCCGACCCTGCGGGTCGCGAGCCCACGGGTGGTCCGACCCTGCGGGTCGGACATCACCCGGGCTCGGCACGGAGGGCGAGTAAACTCGCCTTGCTTCATGCAACGGCAGACTGTCGACATGCGACAAGCAAGGGGGCTCTCAGCCTCCCGACCCACGGGTGGTCCTTCCTCGCTATGCTCGGTCGGACATCACCCGGGCTCGGAACAGAGGGCGAGTGAACTCGCCTTGCTTCGCTCGGAACGGGATCCCCGTTTCGCATGGAGCAAGGAGGCTCTCAGCCTCCCTTTGTGCCGAGAAGCGGCTCTTAGCCGCTGGCAGCCGCTGGCGGAAAAATGCGAACGCCATCCGCCCGCACGTATCGCAGCACCATCGCGCCCGAACTCAGCTCCTGGCGGTCGACCAGCTTCATGTCAACGTGTTTCGAGAGCCCGGCAAAGAGAGTCGGGCCGCGACCTGCGATCCGGGGCAGCACCACCAATTCGTACTCATCGATCAATCCCATTTCGGTCAAAGCCATGCCGAGCTTCAGGCCCGCGACGTGCAGCCTCTCGCCTGGTTCATCCTTGAGCCGTTGCACAGCTGTGGCAAAGTCGCCGCGCAGGAGCTCAGCGTTCCAGTCGACCG
>JBDSMU010000059.1:0-3586 GCA_039915685.1 Gemmatimonadales bacterium
GCGACGGCGAACTTCTTGTTGCCCGGGTGCGCACCTGGCTCACCCTGCTGCTCACGCTGATCCCGCTGCTGTCGCTGGCTATGGAGCCCGACCAGAGGCAGCACTACGTCGGACTCGCGGTCGCGCTTATCGCGGTTTTCGCCGCGATCGTGCTCGAACGTCGGATCACCACCAACCCGTACCGGCCCGGAATGGCGTTCGCTTCTGCCATCACCGATGTGTCGATCGTCTCGCTCGGCCTCTTCTCCTTCTGGCTGATCTCGCAACCGATCGTTACCACCAACTCGCGGGTGATCTTCGACGCCTATTTTCTCGCGATCGGCGCATCGGCGCTCCGCTACGACCCCCGCGTGACGGTGGCAGCCGGACTGGCGGCAATAGGCGAATATGTGATACTGGTTGCGATCACCTGGTACACGCACCGGGGCACCGGTCTTCTCGTGGCGAGCGACGAATACGGCTACTTCTCCGCGTCCAGCCAGATGGCCCGGGTGATCATGCTGCTTGCCAGCGTTATCGTCGCGCTGGCGATCGTCAACCGGACCCAGCGCCTCCGCCGAATGAGCACCGGCGACCGCCTCACGGGGTTGTTCAACCGCGCATACGCCGAGGAGTATCTCAGTACGGAGTTACTGCGGAGCCAGCGTGCCGATTCACGATTCGTGGTGGCGATGCTCGACGTCGATCACTTCAAGCGGTTCAACGACACCTACGGTCATGCGGCTGGTGACAAGGCGTTGCAGGGCGTGGCGGAGGTTCTCCGCGCGACCGTGCGCCGCACCGACATTGTGGCGCGGTACGGCGGCGAGGAGATCCTCATGGTCTTCCCCGGTGCCGACATCACGAGCGGAATGGAAAAGGTCGATGAGATTCGCGTCCGACTCGGCCTCAACGACATCGCGCTGCCGCGGGGCGGCACCGCGCGGGTGACGGTTTCCATTGGTGTGGCTGCATGGCCCGCCGATGCGCTCACTGTTGCATCGCTGCTCGACATTGCCGACGCGCGGCTCTACGACGCCAAGCGCGCCGGGCGGAACCGCGTGATTGGCCCCGGCGGCACCCACGGTGGTGCGACGGCAGATGTGGTGTATGGGTGAAAGGTTGAAAGGTTGAAAGGTTGAAAGGTTGAAAGGTTGAAAGGTTGAGAGGTTGAGAGGTTGAGAGGTTGAGAGGTTGAGAGGTTGAGAGGTTGAAAGGTGCAACCTCTTCTCTCTTCTCTAGTCTCTAGTCTCTAGTCTCTAGTCTCTAGCGCTATCTGCCGTTCCCCACTTGCCACGTCCACCCGCAGCAACAGCACAAATCCCAGCACGAAAAACGCGATCAGGATCAGCACGCCGTTGCGCGCCGAGCCGGTGAGCGCAATCGACAGCGGAAAGGCGAGTGGTCCGAACACGCCGCTGAACTTCTCGAACACCGAGTAGAGCCCGAAGAACTCCCCGCTCCGACTTGCGGGCGTGAGCCGCGCGAAGAGCGACCGTGAAAGTCCCTGCGTGCCGCCCTGCACCAGCGCCACCAGCCCGGCAAGCATCAGGAATTGACCGCCGGTGCTGACGTTGCGCGCCACCACAGCGATCCCGGCGTACACCGCGATGCCGATGAGCACGGAACGCTTGGCGCCGATGATGCCGGCCAGCCAACCGAATGCGAACGCGCACGGCACGCCCACGAACTGCACCAGCACGATTGCCGCAATCAATGTCTGTTGGGGGATCTGGCGCTCGTCGCCCAGGATCACTGCAAAGCGGATGATCGTCTGGATGCCGTCGTTGTAGACGAAGAACGCGGCCAGCAGCATCAATGCTTGCGGATAGCCGCGCAGGTCGCGGAAGGTGCCGGCGAGCCGCCGCGCGATCGGCCCGACACGGATCGGCGTGTCGCGACCGCCAATCGCCGCCGGCTCGCTGACACCGCGGAAGAGGGGCACCGAAAAGATCGCCCACCACACCGCTGTCATCAGGAACGCGATGCGGGTGAGCAGGCCGGTGTCAGTGATCCCGAGCGGGATCACGCCCTGGATCACCATGAGTTGCAGCACCAGCAGGATGCCGCCACCGATGTAGCCCAGCGCATATCCGGCAGTGGATACCCGGTCGATTTCGCCGGCGCGCGCCACGTGAGGGAGCAGTGCCTCGTAGAAGACGAAACTGCCGGTCGCACCCACGGTCGCGAGCGTGTACATGATGGCGCCAAGCAGCACATCACCGGCGCCCACGAACCAGAGGCCTGCAGTGGCTGCGATACCAAGCATGAGAAACACAGCGAGGAATCGCTTCTTGGAGCCGCGTTCGTCGGCGATGGTGCCGAGTACCGGTGCGAGGATTGCCACGAGGATCGAGGCGCCGGCAGCGGTATAGCCAAGAAGGCCGGTGGCCGCCGACGGGCCGAGATCGGCGGCGATGACTTTCGACCAGTAAATCGGGAAGAGCGCGGTGGTGACCGCCACTTGGAAAGCGGAGATGCCCCAATCGTATGATGCCCACGCGCGGAGCTCGGGGCGGTGGAGTCCGAGCTGCTCGGCGATGCGCATGGACGCTCCGGGTCAGGGCGTGGCGGGGTTCCCGCGGGACTGGCGCAATGACGCGAGGATGGAGGTGGCCAGCACCCCAACGATAACGCCGAGCGAGGCAATCGTGGGCACGTGGACCCATCCCGAGATCACCATCTTGAGGCCAACAAAGACGAGGATCATCGCGACGCCGGTCTTGAGGTAGGCGAACCGGTCAAGCATGTCGGCGAGCAGGAAGAAGAGCGCGCGCAAACCGAGTACCGCAAAAACGTTGGACGAATAGACGATGAACGGGTCACGGGTGATCGCGAAGATCGCCGGTATCGAATCGATCGCAAACACGAGATCGGTCCATTCGACCACCAGCAGCACCAGTAAAAGTGGCGTGGCATACCAGCCACCCTGTGGAGTCCGGCCGACGAACCGGTCGCCACGATAGCCCTTGATGACCGGCAGGAAGCGCCGCACGCCGCGCACCAGCGGGTTGCGTTCGAGATCCATCTTTTCATCGGGGTCGCTGCGATACATCCTGATCCCGGTAATGACCAGGATAGCGCCGAAGATGTAGATGATCCAGGTGAAACGCTGCAGCATGAGTGCGCCGAGCCCGATCATCAGGGCGCGCATCACCATCGCGCCGATGATACCCCACTTGAGGACTTTCGGTTGGAGCTTCAGCGGAACATCGAAGAACTGGAAGACAAGGATGAAGACGAAAAGATTGTCGACCGAGAGCGACATCTCGATCAGGTATCCGGTGAGGAACTCAAGCGCCTTGGGCGAACCCTCCCGCCACCACAGAAATCCGCAGAACGCCATCGCGATCGTGACCAGTGTCCCGCTCCAGCGCGCGGCTTCGCGCGCGGAGAGGACATGCGACTTCCGGTTGAGCACACCGAGGTCGAGCACGAGCAGGACCAGGATCAGTGCCGTGAAGCAGATCCAGACCGTCAACGAGTGCCCGCCCAGCATCGTTTATCCCGCCTGTGGCATCGCGAGGAGGGCTGCGACGCGGTCCTCGGTGGGCGGGTGGGTGTTGAACCACTTCATCATGCCGCCGCGTCCGCTCAGCGGATTGAC
>JBDSMU010000092.1:0-3961 GCA_039915685.1 Gemmatimonadales bacterium
CCTCTGCATCGAACGCCACATTTCCGGGGATGACCGAACGGCGGATGGCACCAACCTCGGTGTATGTCCTCTCCGACCGGTAAAATCCCGGGGCCTTCCCCGCCGAGCCGTAGTTCGGGTCGCCGGCATCGGCCGCAAAGTCACGCCCGCGCCAGTGCAGCGCGAACACCTCTGCAAAACCCCACGGTGTCACCGCCGCCCGGACCATGGTCCCCCGCCCCCGGCCGGGCCGGTCGGTCGGGTAATTCGGGTCGATGTGCCCGTCGCTCCAGAGGCGCCACGCCGCGACTGACGCGGCCCCGAGCTTGGGAAGGCTGTCGTGCAACACGATGCCAAGGGCGGTAACACGATTATTGGATACGCCCACGCCCGCGTCGTAGAGCTGGCCACCGCGATGGAACCAGAGGTGCTGTCCCTCGACGCGCAACCACGGCAAGGGCATCGCAGCCGCCACGACACCGAGCTCGAACTGTTCCCTCTGTTCCGGCGTGTTGAGTCGCTGCCAGTTGACCCACGCCTCGGCCTGTACCACCCTGCGCCGCTCGCGCCATTGCAATCCGTATTCGACTGGAGAAGTGATCTCGCGGTTGCTCACCATGATCGCCTCGAGAAGCCCATGTCGGCGCTCAGTCTCGAGTGTACCGATCACGCCCAGCGAGTGTCGGGTGGCATGTCGAAAGGCGACGATGGGCTTGAGCGAATCGGTAAACGCTTCGGAGCCGAAGCGGTGGTCGGCGAACACGCCGACTCGCACGCTGTTGCGGCGCGACGGATGCGCCTCCAGCCACGATGTGAACTGTCCGCCGAGCAGCGTCTCACCGGTGCGGTAGGGGGTGAAGAACTCAGTGTTGTCGCCGTAGAGCGTGACCTGAGTCTTGAGGTCGATGCGCTGTGCCGATAGCGGCGCCGCGAGGATCACGCACAGCATTGTGATTCCGTTGCACGTACGTAGCATCAGAGCCTGCCGTTCAGCCCGATTGCGTCTGAAGGCGGGCGATGCGATCTCTGACGTCGCGAACGCGCGGCTGCAACTTCGGGTCAGCGTTCTTCCACAACTCGGTGAACCTGCCGTAGTAATCGACCGCCTTGGCACGATCACCTTTCGCCTCATACATCTCGCCGAGCCGCATAAGCGCGTCGGACTTGAAGACCCCGTCCCAGTTCGCCCGCGGATCCCGCAGGCTCAGGAACCGCTGGTACGAGGCGATGGCCGAATCGGCCTGGCCAAGGGCTTGGTACGCCATACCGCGCATCATGTTCGCGCCGCGTGGGCGCATGGCGAACCGCTGTTCGGCAACCGTGATGGACGTGATCACGTCGGCCCAGCGGCCCTCGGCCCACGCAAGGCTTGCTGCGAAATCCGCGCGGCGGCCGACCGGATCGGACGACAGCGCCGCCTGGTCCCGCTCCCAGCCCGCGATCGCCTCCCGCACCAGCCGGGGCTCCTGGAGGCGTGCGCCCAAATCCTTGATATCGTCCCAGGGACGTTCGCTCGGCGGGATCTCGCTCATCGGCACTCTCGCTCTTCCACGCTCGAGCGCGGCGAGTGCGCCAACCTTGGAGCCGAACAGCATCTCGTAATACACAGTGTCCATCGCAAAGGCGAAGAGATTGCGCGGTGTTGGCTGGATCCGATACAGCGCCTGGCTGCTCCTGCCCTGCCACTGCGCCGCCTCGGCGACCCGTCCGTGCATCTGGGACGTCGAACTGAGCCCATCGCTCGATCGGATCGTCTGCCGCACCGTCTTCGCCGAAGCATTGATGGCGCGCCCGATAGAATCGGCGGCAGCGACGTCGCCCTTGCCCCAGGCTGCGTACCATTCCGCTTCCCAGAAATCGTTGCTGCCGCCGAACTTGGACTTGAACTGCGCCACCGTCGAGTCGAGCGCGGTCGGCGAACGACCGTTACGAATCTGCACCTGCAATAGGTTTGTGAAAGCACCACCGAAGGTGTGCGGCAGCTTCGTCACCCGTCGATAGAGCAACTCCGCTTTTTCGTGCTCGTTGATCTCGCCGAGCACGACCGCAGCGTTGTTGAGCGCCGAGGTGCTCAAGGTGTCGAGCCTCGCAGCTTCCTCGTACGCCGCCAACGCCTTGGCGCGGTCGGGGGTCGGGCCTCGAGTGTAGTAGAAGCCCACGGTGAGGAGCCGCTCCATCTCGGTGAGGCGTTCGCGGTGGCGGTACGCGGTCGATATCGCGCTGATCATCCCGGGGCGGTCGCGATCTTCGTTGTTAAGCAGTACCGCCAGCTTGCGCCAGGCCATCGCGAACGCGGTGTCCAGCTCCACCGATTCGCGGAGGAGTTCCATGCCACGTTCAATCTCGCCCTCCTCATCTGCGAGGCGGGATCCCTCCACATACTTGCGAAGGGCCGGAAGCGAGGCCGTCGTGACCCGCTCGAGCTCGTTGCTGGCACGAACCGACTTCAGCGATTCGCCTGCCTTGGCACGCACGCGCTTCGAGAGGCGGCCAAGAGCGCCAAGCAGATCACCATCGCTGGCAGCTTCCTCGCGGAAAGTTGCGAGGTCACTGCCATCGAGCGCCGAGGCCAGCCGCGCGGTGATCACGTAGCTCTGGCCTAGCTGACTGATGGTTCCGTCGAGGACCGCCTTGGCACCCTCACGCGTGGCGATCTCGCGTGCCAATTCGTACGGCACCGCTTCGTCGGGGGCGCGCTTCATCAGCACGAGCGCCTCGCGAATCGATGAGCGGGTCAGCACGTTCAGGGCCTTCGATTGCGCGAGATCGGTCCGCAGCGCCTCCGAAACGGTTCGGCCGAGGGTGGTGTCGCCGGGAGGTGATGCGAAGTCAGCGACCATGAGCGTTTCACTCGCGCCGAATGCACCCTTTCCCTGGAGCGACGCCATTGGGCCGACGCCCATCGCGCGCATCACCATGAACGCCACCACCAATATCGCGAAGCCGCCGACCGCCACCGCCCCGCCCAACCACGCGCGGCGCCACGACAGGTGCGGACTCGCCTTCATCGCCAACGTTGCCAACGTGCCGTGCGGAGCCGGGGTGCGCGAGGGCGTGGCGGTGTACGCTCGATGCGCCATCCGCTGCACGTACGCGGTGAAGAGGAGCACCGGGAGGCCGGCGAGCATCACCCCCGCGGAACCGGCAAGCACCCAGTCGGGGAGGCCGATAGCCTCGCGCGCCGCCCAGGCCGTGAGGATCACTGCCACCGTCGCGAATGCCCACATCGCGATCGCCCGGCCGAGTCGGATCCGCCCCCCACGCAGGATCTCGGGCACCGCCTTCCCGCTGCCGCTCGACGTCACGGTTTCAAGGACCTGCACCAGTTCGCCCGCTCCCTGCGGACGCGCCTCAGGCTCCTTCTCGAGGCACCGCATCACGATTGTCGCCAGCGCGGGTGGGCAGTCCGGTCGGAAATCGAGCAGGTTACGCGGCGTCTCTGTCATGTGCGCAGCGAGCAGCTTTGTTGGCGTGCTCGCGACGAACGGGGTGCGCCCCGCGAGGATCTCGTACGCCATCACCCCGAATGAATAGAGATCGGCCCGATGATCGGTGTCGGGATCGCCTGCAGCCTGTTCAGGCGCCATGTACGCCGGCGTGCCGATCGACGTACCCACCTGGGTGAGAGTCTCGCCGAGGCCGCCGCCGGTGCGCGCGGCGCTGATCGCCTTCGCGATGCCGAAGTCGGTGACAGTGGCACTCCCACCTGAGAGCAACACGTTGTCGGGCTTGATGTCGCGGTGCACGATCCGGTTGGCGTGGGCGTAGGCGAGCGCGCGCGCGACGTCGCGCAGGATGCTGACCGCCTCGCCCACACCGACGCCACCTTTGCCCAGGCGCTGGCGGAGCGAATCGCCGTCGATGTACGGCATGGTGAACCACGGGATCCCACCGACATCGCCAGCGGTAAGCACCGGTACCACGTGTGGATGCTGGAGCTGTGCCGCAAGCAGCACCTCCCGCCTGAATCGCTCGACCGAGA
>JBDSMU010000101.1:0-20372 GCA_039915685.1 Gemmatimonadales bacterium
CCATTCCGCTGAAGGTGCCTGGCAAGTTTTGCAATCGAAGTCGTCTTGCCGACGCCGTTGACACCCACAACGAGCACCACGGTCGGGCCGCTCGCTGGACGGTTCAACAGCGCCGGATCGTTGTCACTGCCGAGCATCGTGGAGAGTCGGCCAACGAGCGCGCCACGCAGCTGTTCGTCGGTCTTGACCTTCCCCTTTCGGACTTCCGCTTCGAGATACTCAGTGAGGTCGAGCGTGGCGGGCACGCCGAAATCCGCCTCGATCAGCAGGCGCTCCATCTCTTCGAGATCCTGCGCGTTGAGTCCGCGCGCGAGCGCACCCACATCAGTAAGCGCGAGTCTCTTGATGCGTTGCCAAATACCGTGTTTGGGAGTGCCGAGTCGGGACATGGACGAAGAATAGTGGAATTCGTTGAGCGACGAAGGTTGAAAGGTTGAAAGGTTGAAAGGTTGAAGGGTGGCGGTCAGCGGTTGTCTCTAGTCTCTAGTCTCTAGTCTCTAGGTCAGTCCCAGCTTCCGCCGAATCATCCACTCGCTTCCGAACCCGGCGACGGCAAGTGCGAACAGCCACAGCATGTCCCGCAGCGATCGCCGCGGTGCGGTCGGCGTGAATTCGGCGTCGCGGCGATCGAGTGACGGTGCCACCGCAACGAGCTCATCGGAGAATGGTTCGACGGCGAAGGTACCGCGCCCACCGCCCTCGAGTTGGTAGCGATACCGACCCACCGGGAGATTCAGCGACGCGTCGCCCGCACCATTGAAACGGAGCGAATCGAGGCGTTCGCCGGCGGCAGTCTCCAGCGTGATCGCGAGCGGCTCCGTTGGTTCCGCGGATGACCACCGAAAACGCACCGGGCGACCCCGTTGCGTTACGGCATCGACGAGTTGCGCCTTCGCACCATCCGCGTCGGACGCGTCGAGTAGCCATGTTGCGGCGTCGGCGACGAGCGTGCGCCATGCCTGGTCACTCGCGCCGCCGCGGAAGCCCCACCGGTACAGGCCGTCGACACCAAAGACGACAGTTCGACCGCTCGGCCCGTCGCGTCCGGCAATCACCCCCACCCCGTCACCCCGCCGCGCGAGTCGGGCGCGCATCCCCACCCATCCGCTTGTCGGGACCGCCACCGCACCAACGGCGACGGCCGGCGGAAGGCTGTCGGCGTCGAGTCCGGCGAACGCCGCCATGATCGGCGACGAACCGGCTGTGGTGAGATACCAGTCGCCGACGGTCGAAGCAGGTGCCCAGAGCAGCCGGGCGCGACCGACCTGGCGCCAGCGCGCGGTGTCCCCTCGGACGGCGAGCAGGTCGGCGCGTGACGCAGCAGCAGCCACCTCCGCGGCCGCGACGGGCGTGAGGTCGTCCATCCGGCGCCAGCGACCCACTTCGAGCTGCACGTACCCACGAACCGGCGATTGCACCACGTCGCGAAGAGTGCGATACAGGAACCGTGCGTCCCAGTCGGGCGAGGCCGCGAGGACGACCACGCCTGGCGTCGGTGTCACGACTATCCGGACCTGCCGCCGATCGTCGTCGGGTTCCGCATCGCTCGCGCCAACGCGTACCACATCGAGCCACCGTTCTCCGGCAAGGCTAGCGGGCACCCGAAACGATATCCGAAGGCGCGCGGTTCGCCGACCACCGAAGCGCGCCGTTCCCGCGGCAAGCTCCTGCGATTCGTCGCGGACCACCAGGTGAGCGGTATCGGGGGCGGAACCTGATGCGGTCAGTTCAACATCGATTGACACCGTATCGCCAGTGGTGGCACGGGCCGGTGCGCGCACCTGCGTCAGCGCGACGTCATCACCCGCCGCGCGAGCGATGCGTCGCACCGTCACCTGAGCGAGCAGGTCCGCCGGCAGCAGCGTCGCATCGGCGATCTCACCGTCGGTCACCACGACGACCGGTCGACCGCCGGCGAGCGCACCGCGGATCGGGCCGTCGAGTTCCGAGCGACCGCCAGGCTCGCCCGGCGCGAGTTCGCCGAACGTGGTGGTGTCGCCGAGCGACGCCGCGAGGGAGCGCGCGGAATCGATCGCGCCGCCGGCAGCGTGCATCGAGATCGAGTTGTCGAGGAGAACGAGCGGACGAGGAGCGCGGAACCGGGTCAGCAACCCGGGGTCAATCACGAGGAGGAGTAACGCGGCCATCGCGGCTGCACGCGAAATCGCCGCGAAGACCACCGCACGTTCTGTCAACCGGAAGCGGTAGGTCCACGCGGCGAAGGTCGCAGCACAGAGCAGGACGGCGGTGACGACGACCACAAGCCGGTCCTACGGGCCAGTCAGCGAGTGCTCAGCGCGCCGACGCCAGCGTCGTGCGATCGAGCAGGCGCATCAGCAGGGCACGATCTCGCGCGAACTCGTCCATGCTGCCGCGCGGAAGGGGCGCACCGGCATCGGACTTGATGCTCTTTGGGTCACGAGCGACGCCCTCGACCCGAAACTCGTAGTGCAGATGCGGACCCGTCGCGAGACCAGTTGCGCCGACCTTGCCAATCTCCTGGGCTTGCGTCACGTGCGCACCCGCTCGCACGCCCGATGCGATTCGCGACAGATGTCCGTATCGCGTCGTGACCCCATTGCGATGGCGGATCTCCACCAGATTGCCGTACCCGCCCGCTCGTCCTGCTCGGACAACAATGCCGTCGCCCGCTGCGCGCACTGGAGTGCCGGTGTTGGCCGCGAAGTCGATACCTTCGTGGCGGCGGGTGCGCCCGAGCACCGGATGGAACCGCGCCCGAGAAAAACTGCTCGAGATGTAACGGAACGCGACCGGCGCCACGAGGAACGCACGCTTGAGCGCTTTGCCGTCGCCATCGTAAAAGGCCGTTCGGCCGCCTTCCTCAAACGCGAAAGCCTTGAGGTCCTTGCCGCCGATCGACAGTGAGCTGGCGAGGATCCGTCCGAAGCGCATCTCACCGTCCTCTGAGACCATCCGCTCGACCACCGCGGCGAACCGGTCGCCCGGCTGCGGATCGCGGGAGAAGTCGACCGAGTGCTCGTTGACCTCGGCGAGGTCATACACCATCCGGATCCGCTCACCGCGGTCGAGCGTGGCGGCGCTGACCCCTCGGTCGACGGCGTCGTACATCGAAGTCTCGATTCCACCGGCAACTCGAATCGTATCGGTACGCCAGCGCACCGGAATCGCCTCACCTTCCCAGCTCCCCGATGACGTGCGGATGAACCGCAACCGCTGCTCGTCACTCGCCCGCACCTCCACATGCGTCGGCTCGTCGGTGTTCACGTCGCGGCGCACGGAGAAAACCATGCCGGCGCGGAAGCGACGCGGGTCGATCTGTAGCGACCGAGCGAGCGAACTCAAGTCGAGTCCGCTGATGCCCTGTCGGGCAAGCAGTGCGCTCACGGTCTCACCGCGCTGGAGCGTGTCGCGCACCTCGCGGAACGGATTGGTGACCACGATGGCATGTGCGGTCGGAACGTCGGAGAGCCTCGTCCATGGCCACTGGCCGCGCAGGGCAAACATCAGCGCAAACCCAACGACGAGCAGGGCGAGGATGGAACGCGAGAAACGCAAGTGCATCAGTCCATTTGCCGCCTGATAAAGGTCGGGATTTCCATGTCGCCGATATCCGGCGCACTCGAGGGGCGAGCCGTGGGCGGTGGTGCTGGTCGAACAAACGGCTGCTGGCCCGTCTGCGTTCCCCCCACAGTCGATCCGGGTGCCTGCGATGGGGTTGCATGACCCGAGCCAGTCGTCGCCCGCCTCGAATTGAAAGGTAACACGGTGGATGTTGACGCTGTACGCTCCACCACTGGTTCCCCGGTAACTGCGCGGTCGAACCCGGTCGCGATAACCGTGACCCGGACCTCGCCGTCGAGCCGCGAATCGCTGCCAGCCCCGAAGATGATCTGCGCCTCATCCCCGACGGCATCATGGATGATCTCGCTGATCTGGGTGGCCTCACCCAGGGTGAGGTCGTTGCCGCCGACGATGTTGATCAGGACCCCGCTCGCGCCGTTGATCGAGACGTTGTCAAGCAGCGGCGAGGAAATCGCCTGTTGCGCCGCCTCCAGCGCGCGGTTCTCGCCCCGACCGATGCCGGTCCCCATGAGGGCCGCCCCGCCATTCTGCATCACCGTCCGCACGTCGGCGAAATCGACATTGATGATCCCGGTCGTGGTGATGAGCGACGCGATGCCCCGCGTTGCATTCAGCAAAACTTCATCGGCCTTTTTCAGCGCGTCCTGGAACGGAATGCCCTTCCCCACCACCGCCAACAACCGCTCGTTCGGTACGACAATCATCGTGTCCACGTTTCGACGCAGCTCGGTGATCCCCATCTCCGCCTGCTTCATCCGCTTCCGGCCTTCGAACAGGAACGGCTTGGTGACGATGCCAACGGTGAGCGCGCCGATGTCCTTGGCAATCTGCGCGATGATCGGTGCCGCCCCGGTACCGGTGCCGCCGCCCATACCGCACGTGACAAAGACGAGGTCGGCACCCTGGAGGTGCTCAAGCACTTCGTCGCGATTCTCCTCAATCGCCTGACGCCCAATTTCCGGCCGTGCCCCGGCGCCGAGACCGCGGGTCAGCTTTTTCCCGATCTGGACCTTGATATCGGACCGAGACGATGCCAGCGCCTGCGAATCGGTGTTGACCGAGATGAACTGCACCCCGGCGAGCTGCTCCTCAATCATCCGGTTGACCGCGTTGCCGCCGCCTCCGCCGACGCCCACGACCTTCATGCGAGCGTTCTGTGCCGACTGTTCCTCGAGCTCGAAAATCATCCCGTTGCTCATCTTCCGCCCCCCCGAGGGTCCGTCAAAAGAAGTCCTGAAACCATCGTCTCACCGGTCCGAACACCCGCTCGGCTGCCGGCGATGTCCGTCCGCCGGCCCCGAAACCACCACCCATCGCCACCTGCCTGGCGCCATAGAGCGCGAGTCCAGTGGGAACCGCAAATGCAGGCGTCGCCACCCGGTCGACCAGCCCGCGCAACCCATCCGCAGGATAGCCGATTCGCACCGGCGCCGCGAACACGTCGCGGGTGAGTTCCACCACCCCGGGGGCATTGGCGGCGGCGCCGGTCACGATGACCCCGCCCGGGAGCCCCGCCATTGACCAGCCCGCGCGGGCCACCTCGTCACACGCCAGCTCGAGCGTCTCCTGCATCCGCATGTGCATGATGTGGGCGACGAGTCGCCGCGGAGCGCGGCGGGTGGGTTGTCCCGACACCCCCGGAAGCTCGATCACCTCTGATTCCGGCACCATCGGTTCGTACGCCGCCCCCCATGTCTCCTTGATCCGCTCCGCGTCGGCCTGGGTCACCTGCAGCCCGTGCACAAGGTCGCCCGTCACATGGCTCCCTGCAAACCGGAGCGAGGCGGTGTGGCGGAGCTTGCCGGCGTGGAAAATCGCGACGTTTGTACTTCCACCGCCGAGATCGACGAGGACCGATCCCATCGCCCGCTCATCGACGCTGAGCACCGAATGCGATGCGGCGAGAGGCTCGAGCACGAACTCGCCGACATGCCAACCCGCCTTCTCGATCACCCGACGCATGTGGACCATCGCGCTCGAGCGAACGGTGATCAAGTAGACCTCAGCCTCCAGTCGCTCTCCGGTCATTCCCACCGGGTCACCGTAGCCCGCCTGACCGTCAACCCGATAGTCGTGGGCGATGGCGTGCAGTAATTCCTGATCGTGGCCGAAGGAGACGTTACTGGCCACATCGTTGACTCGGGCGAGGTCAGACGTACGAATCTCACTGCCCGGAATGCTGGCCACACCGTGTGACACACGATGCGCCACGTGCTCGCCCGCAACCCCGCAATAGACCGTGCCGACTTCGATCCCCGCGACCTTCTCGGCGTCGAGCATCGCCTTCCGCACCGCACGCGTGGTTTCCTCGAAATCGCGGATTACGCCGCGCCGAATCCCCGTGGTGCGCTCGACCCCGACCCCAAGGATCCGGAGCCCCCAGGACCGCGAGTCGCCCGTGACCTCGCCGATCAAAGCGGTCACCTTGCTGCTGCCAGCGTCGACTGCGGCAACCAACCGCTGGACCGCCACGGTCATGCGCGGGACCGATGTACGAAGACCCGGGCCGCAAACCGCCCGTCGATTTCGCGCCACGCCACATTGTGCTGAGACAAGTAATCGCGCACGAGCATCACCGAACGAAGGGTTTCGCGCGTGGCTTGGGGGCGCAGGCGAACGCGCTGCCCCGCGGATTCGATGACCACATCACCCCGGACGTCAGCGGCGCTGTCGATCGCCGCATACCACTCAGGATCGACCAGCATGATGTGCGCCAGCAAGGTGGCCGCCGCAGGACTCGGATCGATGACTGGGAGCGAGACCGCCGCGCGAGCAGGGTCGAACGGGAGAATGGCTCCGTGATGGTCGACCATCACGAGGCGGTCGACACCCGGTGTCAGCGCGATCGGGACTGCCTCGTTGACCCGGACGACGAGCGTGCCCGGAAACCGACGGGTCACCTGCGCCCCCACTACGCCCGGAAGCGAGCGAACCGCCGTTTCGTGGGGCCCGACCGGGTCGAGAATGCTCGCGGCGGCGGTCAGCCCGAGGTGTCGGACCACTGCATCTGCATCGAGATACGTGACTCCGTCAACTTCCACGCGCTCGATGGCGAAGAACGATGACGTGCGGGCCAGCCGCGGAAGGCCGACGATCGCGGTTGCGACCATCAGCGTGACCGCAACCACCGCTGCGATCCGCCGGGGTTTCATGCCGCGCTCAAGCCCGCGGCCACGTCATGGGCAACCCGCGTCACGTCGCCAGCCCCCAGCGTCAACAGCACGTCGTCGTCGCGCAGCAGGTCCAACACCTCGCGCACCAGACGTTCGCGATCCGGTGCGTAGACCACGATCGCCCCTGCGGTGACCGCGGCGTCGGCGACGATCTTGCCGGTGACACCCGGTTCGGGTTCCTCGCGCGCTCCGTAGACATCGGTGACAATCACCAGATCAGCGGTCGCGAGCATCGTACCCATTGCGGCGCCGTGTTCGCGGGTACGTGAATAGAGGTGCGGCTGGAAGACGGCGACAAGTCGTCGGTCGGGGTACGCCTGGCGGGCGGCGCCCAGCGCGGCCTGCAGCTCGGTGGGATGGTGGGCATAGTCATCGACGACGGCGATGCCGGCGAACTCACCAAGCCGCTCAAACCGGCGCCCCACCCCCGAAAATTCCGCCAGCGCGTCGAGTGCACCTGCCACATCGGCCTCGAGTGCCGACACCACGCCCACTGCGGCAGCGGCGTTGCGGACATTGTGCATGCCGGGGATCGTGAGGCGCAGCACCACCACTCGACCGTCGGGCAGGGTCAGGTCGGCCACCGATCCCGCCGGTCCCATCTCCCGCGGCGCGATGGCAATATCCCGTGCGCCGGGGCCCACACGCCAAACCGTGCTGCCAAGCGCGTCGGCGACACGGTCGCTGCCTTCGTCCGCCGTACCAACGATGGAGCGCGCCGCGCGAGACGCGAACGACACGTATGCGAGCTCCATCGCTTCGACCGACCCATAACATTCGAGGTGATCAGGCTCGACGTTATTCACCACGGCGATCGTGGGGTGCAGGGTCAGGAACGCCTGATCGTACTCATCAGCCTCGACCACGAAGAGGTCGTCGCCGTCGAGTGAAGCGTTGCCGCCCCACGCGGGCACCCGTCCGCCCGCGAGCCCCGACGGGCGGAGACCGGCTCCCCGCAGTGCGAGCGTGGTCATGACCGTGGTGGTTGTTTTGCCGTGGGTGCCGGCAATCGCGACCAGAGTGGATCCGTTCACCAGCGCCGCGAGCGCCTGCTTTCGCGCGACAACGGGCACCCCGAGGGCCACCGCCGCTCCCAACTCCGGATGACCACTGGCAATGGCCGCGCTGGCGACGAGTGCCCGCGCTCCCTGTGCATGAGCCGGGTCGTGACCGGTCGAGACGAGCGCGCCCTTGGCCCGCAGGTCATCGAACGCGGCGCCGTCCCGGTCGCACCCGGTAACGGGCACGCCGCGGCGCAGGGCGGCGAGCGCAAGCGCGCTCATCCCAGCGCCGCTGATGCCGACGAAGTGGAGCGGTCGTGGGTCGGTCGGGTCGAACAGGGAGGTCACGTCCGCAAGATAACGACGTCCGCCCGCCGACCGACCCCCGCTCTGCCCAGCCACCCCGGTCAGTACTGCTCGATCATGATGAGGGAACACCGCTCGTAGATGTGGTGATGGAACGGCCGCTTCTTCCACTCTGCGAGGTCCATTTCCTTCGCGTCGGCCAGGTCATCGAGGACTCCCTTCTCCACCGCCGCGGCGAAAACCGGATCGCGCACCGCCAGCACGGTCTCCTCATTGAGTTCCATGCTGCGCTCGTCGAGGTTTGCGGAACCCACCATTGCAACGACGCCGTCGCTCACCGCTACTTTCGCATGCATCATGGTTTTCTGGTACTCGAACAGTCGCACGCCGGCCTCGAGCAGTTCCTCGTAATACGTGTGCCCGGCGCGGCGGACCGGTCGGGCGTCGGTGGTATCTCCAGGGACGAGGATGCGGACGTCGACTCCGGCGCGCGCCCGCTCGACCACCATCGCCCGAAGCCGGTCGTCAGGAATGAAGTACGAGTTCGAGATGACCAGCCGCTCCCGCGCCGAGCGGAACACCATCCAGAAACAGAGCCGAACCGGTTGGTCCGTGTCAGTCGGCGACGAGACCACCGTCACGCCCACCGGCTTGTCTTCGGAGAGGTCATCGCCAGCCGGTGCCGGGAAGAAGCACCGGCCAGAGAGGATCTCACCGCACGAGTACACCCAGTCGTTGGCGAACGCGGCCTGGATCCCGCCCGCAAGTTCGCCCGTGAAGCGGCACATGTTGTCCCGCCACTCCTCGCCATTGCGGGCGTCGCCGTCCCACTTGTCCGCCACCGCGGCGCCCCCGGTGAAGGCGGTGTGCCCGTCGATGATGATCGCACGCTGGTGCGACCTCTTGTGCGCGCGCACCATGCTGTACCACTTCAGCGGCCGGAAGAATTGCAATTTCACCCCGGCATCGGTAAGCCGCTTGCGATCCTCATCCTTGAACTTCATCGCGCCGAAGGCGTCGGGATGGACTCGCACGTCAACACCTCGGCCTCGCGCCCGAACCATCGCGGCAATCATCCGGTCGCTGATCTTCCCTGATTCCCAGATGTAGCATTGGAAGTTGATGGTCGACGTTGCGCCGTCCATCGCCTCCTCCATCGCACCGAAGAAGGCGTTGCCGTTCTGGAGGATCTCGGCGCTGTCACCGCGGCGTACCGGCGAATTGAGCACCTCGGCAAGGAGGTCCATGAACTCCGGCGAACCCGGTTCAGGATCGGCCTCAAGACTGAGCTTCGGCTGATGGAAGTCGGGAACGAACAGCGCCGCGATCACCATGATCAGCGCAATCGATCCGAGCACGATCAGCGTCCATCCCCACCAAGGCAAACTCGCTACGGCGTCCATGTGCGACTCGGGTTCATGGGTGAAAGTCGATGCGGCAAAGAAGCGGATGATGGTCGGACCCGAACACATATGGGCCACGATCCTGAGGATTCTCGTCGAGGCGGATTGCCTGCATGCCCCCGACAGCGCCGGCGCGGTCGCGAACCATCAACCAATCGAGGATCAGGCGCGGCGGTCGGTGGAACGTGTGCTTCCATCGCAGCGATGGGTCGGGAATGCCGGTTACGAATCCGGCCTCCATGAGCGCGCGAAACGCCGGCTCACGGCGCTGCCGCACCAGATTGAGGTCGGCACCAAGGACCCGGGTGGCATCGGTGTCCGACTTCATCCCGTCGAGCAATGCCGAGGCCTGTCGTTCGCGACCCACGATGCCGAGCAGGTCACGCGCCGATCCGCCACGGGGATCAAAGTGCGCGGAATGCACGTGAACCAGCCGTTCACCCAACCTGATGGTGGCGCCGACTGCCACCCGACGCTGCAGCACAAACGGGAGCTCCTGGGCGAAGGCACCAACGAACGGGAGATCTGACAACACGGCGTTACCGCGATCACTCTGGTGCATGCCGTTTCGCATCGACGGGGCATAACGAAGGTTCAGTTCGAGCGCACCGGCGACCGCACGAATCTCATGCTCCCGGTGCAGCGCACGCAACGAGAAGCCCCGGGCATGGAAGGAATTGCTTTCCGGCGGGACGGTGTCACCGGCGCGGTACGCCTCCTGAAGAAGCGCCACGAACGGCAGGTCGCCAGGAATCCCCAGTTCGGCGTACTCACCCTGCCTGATTCGGGTGACGACGCGCACGATGTCGCCGCGTCCGATCCAGACATTCCACGACAGCACCACCAGCGACCGCTGCGGGCGGCTGCCGTTTTCAGCGAGGTCGAGCGAGACGGGCTTGCCCACGTTGTGCCGCCAACCCGACAGCGGAAGGTCTGTGCCCTCCGCTGGTCGGGTATGCAACAGCACGTCGCTCACGCGCTCCGTGCCGACCGAGAAGACCGCCGCGACTTTCCCGCGGCGATCTCCTCCATGGTGCGACCGGTGGTGACCGACGTCACCTCGTCCGCCACCATGTCGGCGCCTTCCTCGGCGAATTCGTCGCGATGCTTGATCAGCAACCACTGCGGCTTCTTCTCACCGCGCCGAGTGCGGACCAGCACCCACGAACCGCGGAGGCGCTTTCCCTTGAGGGCAAACTTGAAGTCTCCCGAGGCGTATCCTTCCCGGAGTCGCTGCTCGGGATCGGAATCCCGTTGATGCCACGTGTAAGTGCCGCGATCCCAGAGCATGACGGTGCCGCCGCCATACTCGCCCTCTGGAATCGTTCCCTCGAACGTGTTGTATTCGATCGGATGATCCTCTACCTCCATGGCAAGCCGCTTCACGCCCGGATCGATACTCGGCCCCTTGGGGACCGCCCAGCTCTTCATGACCCCATCGAGCTCGAGCCGGAGATCGAAGTGCAGGTGACTCGCCGCGTGTTTCTGGATCACGAAGGCCAAGGTCTTGCGCTGGCGCGACGCCGCTCCGCCCTCAGGCTCAGCCGTCTTGGTAAAATCACGCTTTCGTCGATATTCGACGAGCGGTTCGGCCGCGGTCGGAGGGGGCGCTCCCGTCGATTTCGACGACGCCCGCTTCAGTTCCTTCGCTTTGCCCGTCATCGCGAGACGGGAGTGCCGACCGTCTGGCTGACGATCGTGATCGGGGCCGGATAGCTGATCGGTCCGTAGCGAGTGTTGACGGTCGGAATGGCCTTGATCGTGATCTTGGTGGGATCAACGTTGAGACCCGCCACGGCGATCGCCAGGTCCATCATGCTCCCGGCCGGCCCATCAAAGAACTCCAGCAAGTTGAGCCGCATCTTGACCGGGATGATTCGCGGCTCACCTGGCGGCAGGGTGAGCGACGTGTCAACGACACCGGAGATGGTCTCCTTGTCATCCAGGAACATCGTCCACGCGAGCTTCACCATCGTTGCCGTCACCTTGTTGTCGACGGGATTCTCAGCGCGCACCTCCGCCAGGAACTCGAGCGGCAGGTCCTTCCGCGCGATGGCCACGGTGATCCGGCCGATCTCAAGTGCCGAAAGCCCTCCAGGCGCCGAGATGCGGGACAGGTCTACGCCGGCGAGGCGCCCGCCCCGAATCCCGCCGAGTGCGAAGGCAACCTGACGGAGCGCACCGATCTGCTGCAGGGCGGCGCAGCCGGCGAGGGTGGTCACGGCAAACAGGGTGCAGAGGAGCTTGCGGGTCATGTGGGCCTCCGGGCCTGAACGGTCAAGGTACTCTCCAAGAGACGCGTAGGGAGGGTTACCGCGCACCCATCCCCCGGACTGGCAAACTGGCCGTATTTTCAGTAACTACAGATCTCACCCCGACGGGAGGGCATGACCGTGCTCGCAAATTGGATCACGCTTTCCCGGTTTCCCCTTCTCCTGGCGATCGTCCTGATCCTCTACCGGGGCACGCCCCCGATCCAGGTTGCGGGGGTCGCACTCCTGTTCGTCGGGCTGATGCTTGACACGGTCGACGGCGTGGTCGCACGACGAACCGGGCAAACGAGTCTATTCGGAAGCGTGCTCGACATCGCTGCGGATCGCACCTATGAAATCGTGCTCTGGGTGGTGTTTGCCGATCTGGGCTTGATCAGCATCATCATTCCGCTGATCGTCGTGGCGCGAACCACTTTGACCGACGCCTTCCGCAGCATCGGCATCGCCGCGGGCACGGCGCCGTTCGATCAACATCGCTCATCGCTCGGCCGGTTCCTCGTGGGATCACCGCTGATGCGGACCGGATATGCGGTGACCAAAGTGGTCACGTTCTGCGGCCTCGCGGTCACGCTCGCCTTGGGCGACCCCGATGGCATCGTTGGTGTCGCCGGGCATTCGGTCCAAGCCCTCACCATCTTCCGCGCGACCGCTTGGGTCGCGGTCTTCTTCTGCGTCTTTCGCGGACTGCCGGTGATCCTCGGGACGCTTCGACGCCACTGGGGGACTCCCGCGCCGCGCGGAGTGTAGCCGGACTCAACCCGGCGGGAGCGTATAGCGCAGCACGTAGCCGTGCCGTCCCTCGTCAATAATGATATCCAGCGACCCTGAGATGCCGGTCAGCGCATCGGTGCCCGAGTCAGGCACGATCGTAACCGACAACACGGGCTGGCCCCGGTCCATGATCCCAGAGTGCATCAAGGCAAACGACCCGGCGCGCCCCTGCAGCGTCCCGGTGACCCGCTCCATCGCGACGTAGCCGGCCGACCCCTTCACCGCCGATTGCACGGCCAGCATCTCGCCGCGACTGGTCGCCTCGAGGTCTCCGTGAAACACCTTGTCGAGGGACATCCGGCCTATCGGTGGATCGTCGGTATGATGGGGCGCAATGGGAGCCACCGTTACCTCGAAGCTGCCCTCGGCACGTTGGGTCATCGGTTCCTCAGCCATTGAAGCGTGAAAGTGGGTGATCAGCCAACGCGTTCCGTCTCGGCGGAACACGAAGCTGCGGCGATTGATCGTGCGACTGGCCGTGTCGCGCACATTGAACGACGCAATCGCCATGTCGCGACCTGACTGAACGACCATGCTTTCCGGGACGACCGGATTTGTGCCTGCGGTCGGCGAGCCCGCGACGAAGCCAGCGAAAACCCGCGACAACGCCGCCTTGCCGTTGACGCGATCACCCTGTGCGGTGGGCACAAACGCGGTGACGTCGTCCGCAAAGGCCGAGGTCATCCGTTCCAGGTCCCGCGCGTTCAGGGCATCGAGGAAGCTGAGCATGGCCACTCGAGGTGTGGCGTCGGGACCTGGAGTTCTCGTCGTGGACTGGGCACATCCCGAAAGCGCCATGGCCCACGCCGACAGCATGATCACGCGCCGCAGCCCGCGTGGCCTCGCCTCCCCTGCCCGATTCATCATCATCGCTCAAGATACCTCCCTCGCGGCATGGTCACCGTCTGGCTTTCGCCGTCCGGTCGTCGTATCGTCCGGCACCGCACTTTCATTCCGGACAGGGAGAAGCCGATGTCATCCCGCCGTCAGTTCATTCACGCCGTGGCCGGTGCAAGCGCTGTGCTGCCTGCGTTTCGCGAATCAGCCATCCGCCAGGCGGTACGCGCCGGGCATCGGATCGACCCCGCAGACCCTTCGGGCGGGGCGGACGACGAGACATACTGGGGTGAAATCCAGCGCGCATTCGACACCGACCGTACGATGATCAACCTCAACAACGGCGGCGTCTGCCCTTCCCCCACGCACGTCCTCGAAGCAATGATCCGGGACCTTCGGTTCAGCAATGAACTTCCGGTCACCCACATGTGGCAGGTCCTGGAGCCGCGGATTGAAAGTGTCCGTCGCGACGTCGCGCGCGACTTCGGGTGCGACCCCGAAGAACTTGCGATCACCCGCAATGCATCGGAAGCGCTGGAGAACCTGATCTTCGGGCTCGACCTCAAGGCCGGCGACGAGGTGCTCGTCACCAACCAGAACTACGGCCGCATGCTTACCGGTTGGGACCAGCGGGTGCGCCGCGACGGGATCGTGCTGACCCAGGTGCCGTTCACGGTGCCACCGCCGTCCTCCGATTATCTCGTGGACGTCTTCCGTCGGGCGATCACGCCGCGCACCCGGGTGATCGAAGTGACACACATCACCAATCTGACGGGCCAGATCTTCCCGGTGCGGGAGATCGTAGCGCTGGCACGGGAGCACGACATCAGGGTCTTCGTCGATGGCGCCCACGCCTACGCGCACTTCCCGTTCAAGCGCGATGACCTCGATTGCGACTTCTACGGCACCTCGCTGCACAAGTGGCTGCTGGCCCCGATCGGCACCGGCTTCCTGTATGTGCGGGGAGCACGTATTCCGGAGATCTGGCCACTGATGGCCGCAACCGAGGCGATGAACGGCAACATCCGGAAGTTCGAGGAAATCGGGACTCACCCCGCCGCGAATCACAACGCCATTTCGGCAGCTCTGGCGTTCCACCGGGCGATTGGCGCCGAGCGGAAGGTCGCCCGCCTGCGCTTCCTTCGCGACCGCTGGGCAAAGCGATTGTTGGCGATGAGCGACCGGGTCCATGTCCCGACGCCTCTCGACAGCCGGCAGTCGGGGGCGATCGCGCTGCTGTCCGTCGACGGGATCGAGGCGGGCGCGCTGCACGCGTGGCTGCTCAACAAACACCACGTCGTCACCACGCCGATCAAGCACCCGGATTTCTCCGGGATTCGCGTGACCCCGAACGTGTACACAACCATCGACGAGATCGACACCTTTGCCGACCTCATCACCACCGCCGTTCGTCAGGGAATCGCGTGATCCATGACGAGTCCGGGAGACACGCGCATGCACCGCGTTCGTAACCTGCCGACCTTGCTGGTGCTCGCCGCATTGGCTGCGGGCACCACCGCCTGCGCACTGATCTCGCAGGCGATGGCCCCGCCGCCAACGACCTCACTCGACGTCGTGAGCTACAACATCCGCCACGGTCAGGGGATGGACGATCGGGTCGACCTGCAACGTACCGCGGCCGTGCTGCTTGCGCAGACGCCGGACATCGTCGCGCTCCAGGAGGTGGATGATCGGGTGCAGCGCAGTGGGCGGGTCGACCAGGCGCGCGAACTGGGCCGCCTGCTCGGCCTCAAGCATGCGTTCGGCGCCTTCATGGATTTTCAGGGGGGTCGCTACGGGATGGCGACACTCTCACGCTTCCCGATCCTCTCGTCATGGTCGATTGCTCTCCCCGATGGGAGCGAGCCCCGTATCGCGCTCGCCACCGAGATCGAACTGCCCAATCGCGCACGTATCGTGGCGGTGAACGTCCATTTTGACTGGCTCGACGATGACAATGACCGCTACCGTCAGGCTGTGGCGCTGGCGCGCGTGCTCGACACCCTCTCGCTGCCGTACATTGTGCTCGGTGATTTCAACGACCAGCGCAACTCCCGCACGCTGCGGATCTTCCAGGACATGGCGGTAGAACTGCGGAAACCTTCGGATGACCGCTTCACATTCTCCTCGACCAACCCGACCAAGGAAATCGACCACGTCTTCGTGGGCCCCGAGCGACCGTGGCGGATAGGGCGCATTGCCGTCATCGACGAAAAGGTGGCATCAGACCATCGCCCCCTAATCGCAACGATCGAGCACACCAAAGGCCGCTGAGCCGTCAGGCACCGACCAGCAAATCAACCCGTTCGGCGATCTCCGCGGCGGCCCCCGGGCGGCCGCGCGCGCGCGCTGCAACGGCCATCGAACGACGTCGGTCGGCATCACCCAGTAGGGCCCGCATCTCCCCAGCAAGCCGATCGGCGGTCAGGCCAGCCTGCGCCAGACTGACCGCCCCGCCCGCGTTGGCGAGTGCGCGCGCGTTGTGCGCTTGGTGATCCGCCGCGGCACTTGGTAACGGGATGAGGATCGACGGAATCCCCCACGCACAGAGTTCCGCGATCGTCATCATCCCCGCGCGGGCGACGCACAGGTCGGCCACCGACCAGGCTGCCGCGATCGGGTCGATGAACGGTACGACGTGCAGGTGCGGCGGGCGGTGATGGCGCGCAAACGCCTCGTACGTGTTCGCCCCCGTTCCCCAGATGACGTCAGCGTGATCAGCACCACCCTGGTCAATCCACACGGCGATGAGCTCGTTGATCGCTCGCGCGCCCTGGCTGCCGCCCGTGACAACTACGACCGGTCGGTCACCGCCGAAGCCGTACTGCACCATCGCCGCCTCACGGCGCGCCGGATCGGGAACCACAATCGGCGCACCGGTCACATGCGCCTTGCCGCGCACGTCCGGCGGGAGGCATTGCAGTGTTTCCGGCGCCGCGAGCCAGATCTCATGGACGCGACCGACAAGCCATCGCGTGGCGATTCCCGGTCGGACATCGAGTTCGATGATACCGGTCGGGATGCCTCGGGACGCCGCGCGGAACACCACCGGCCCGCTGACATAGCCACCGGTTCCAATCACGGCAGCCGGCGACTCACGGTCGAGCATGGCATCGATGCCGGACACCAGCCCGCGTATCCTGAAGGGCCAGGCGAGGTTGCGCCACGGTCGTTGCCGATGGATCGGCTCAAACGGAAAAAGTTGATGCGGCGCACCGCGTTCCGGGAGTACCCGCGCCTCAACCCCGCGCTCCGCACCCGCGAAGAAGGATCGCCAGTCCGGATGACGCTCGGCGATGGCTCGGGCGATCGCGAGCGCAGGCATCAGGTGTCCCCCCGTGCCACCGCCGGCGAGCAGGATGGTCGTCATCGACCGCGCGCGGGACGACCCCGATTGCGCCCGATCGAGACGACGACCCCCGCTGTGAACAGGTACATGATCAGCGACACCCGTCCCGCGGAGATGAACGGCAACGTGAGCCCGGTTGCTGGCATCATATGGAGCACCACCGCAGCGTGCAGGAATGCGGCGACGCCCACCATGGCGGTCAACCCCGCCGCGAGATACGTCCCGAAGGGATCGCGCGCTGTCTTCGCGATCCGGAATCCCATCCAGCAGAAGAGCGCAAAGAGCAGCATCGTGATGCCGACACCAACGAGCCCGAACTCCTCGGCGATGACTGACAGGATCATGTCAGAATAGGCATAGGACAGGTGCCCAAGCTTCTGGGTTCCCTCGCCGAAACCCAGACCATTGATGCCACCACTCCCGAAGCCGATGAGCGCTTCGCAAACTTGTCCATGGGCCACGCACTCGGTCATCGCGCCCCCGAATGATTCCACCCGCGCCGATCGGAATCCCGTCGACAGCGCGAGCAACCCACCAGCGCCGGCCACCATCGCGGTGAGCGCCAGATGAGGAATGCGTGCGCCAGCGATGAACATGATCATCACGCCGGCCGTGCCGAGTAGCACGGCCATCGTGAGGTTGGGTTCGAGGAACACCAGCAGGGCGGTGAGCGCGACCGGCGCGAGCAATGGGAGGTATCCCTCGCGGAAGCTCCGCACCTTGTTGCCCAGCTCGACTGCCCGCGCCGCCACGAAGGCCATCAACGTGAATCGGCCGACTTCCGAGAGCTGCAGCGTCAGCGGACCGAACTGTAGCCAACGACGGGCGCCGTTGATCACCGGCACTAGGGCACCGATCGGACCCGGGGCAGGCCGGGCTCCCCAGATCATGGCCACGACGGCGAGCAGGACCAGCCCCGCGACGGTGGCATAGAAGAGTGGTCGGGCCAGTCGGCGCCACAACTGGTAATCGGTGCGGGCGGCCACGAGGAATATCAAGCCGCCCACGATCGCGCCCATGAGTTGCTGGGTGGCCTCGGTAAACCACAACTGCTTGTAGGCCCCGGTCGAGTAACAGTTCGCCACGCCGAATGCCGTCAGCGTCAGAGTGACCACGGCGAGCAGGCGGGTCTCCCAGCGGAACTCGCCGGGATGGCGGACGGACGCAGCGGTCACCATGCCTCCACGATCGCGCGGAACCGGGCTCCGCGCTCTTCGAAGTTGTTGAACTGGTCGTAACTCGAACACGCAGGAGAGAGGAGGACCGCGCCACCCGACGGCACGTTCGCGCGCGCCAGCGCCATCGCTTCGTCGAAGGAGGCACCGCGGAGCACCATCACCATTCCATCGAGGTCGGCCGCGACGATCGCAGCAGCTTCACCGTACGCGACCACCGCATGCGCATGCGCACGCAGGGCCGCGGCCAGCGCCGTGTACGGTTCGCCCTTGTGGCGTCCGCCGAGCATGACCACGTACGGACGCGTCATCGCCTCGAGCGCCACCGACGTCGATGCCACATTGGTGGCCTTGGAGTCATTGATCCAGAGCACGCCGTCGACCTCGCGGACCGGCTCCATCCGGTGATGCAGCGCGGCGAACGTCCGCAGTGCGTCGGCGATGTCCTCGTGCGACAGTGCCGTGACATGCAACGCCAGCGCGGCCGCAAGCGCGTTTGCGACGTTGTGGTCGCCGAGGAGCGAGAGATCCTCGCGCGCCATCAGCGGGCGACCGGCGAGCATCAACTGGCCAGCCGTTCGATCGAACCAGCCGTCCGCCCTGACCCCGTCCGCCACCGTGAAGGTGAGGTGCCGACCCGGGACCGCAGCCACCATCGCACGCGAAGCCGGGTTGTCGAGGTTGCTCACCCAGATCGAGGAGCTCGTGGCGTTGGCAAAGAACAGCGCCTTGTCGTCGTAGTACGCATCCAGCGACGCATAGCGATCCAAATGGTCGGGTGCCAGGTTGGTCAGGATGCCCACCGTTGGCCGCACATCCGGCATATCATGAAGCTGGAACGACGACAGCTCCACGGCGAGCCACGTCGGTTTCACATCGCGGAGCGCGACCGCCGTCAGTGGCGTGCCGATGTTTCCCGCCGCCGCGCTGTCGCGCCCGGCGGCTTGCATCACGTGGTCGAGGAGGGCCGTCGTCGTTGTCTTGCCGTTCGTACCGGTGACCATGATCTGCGGGATACCACCAAGAAAATCGAGACCAAGCTGCGCCTCCGCGACGACCTCAACGCCGGCCGCGCGTGCCGACGTGACCACAGCGGCATCGGGCGGGATCCCCGGGGATACAATCAGTGCGGCACTACGAGCAATGCGATCGAGATCGTGCGCGCCAACCTCCACCGTCAACCCGTGAAGCGGCTCGCCGCCCGTCGCTGTCGGTGATGCATCAGACGCGTATACCGTGAGACCGGCGTCGGTGAGCAGCCGCGCCGCGGCAAGGCCACTGCGGCCCAGTCCTGCGACGCTCACCTCGGCGCCCGATGCCTGCCACCGCGCAATCCGTTTCATCGGAGCTTGAGCGTCGCCAGGGCGATGATCGTGCAGAAGATTCCCAAAACCCAGAAGCGGACCACCACTGTCGTCTCTGCCCAACCGAGCTTCTCAAAATGATGATGGAGGGGCGCCATGCGGAAGACGCGGTGCGAGTCGGCGTACTCCCGGCCCCGGGTGCGCTTGAGCCACTTGAACGTGCCCGTCTGCACGATCACCGAGACCGCCTCGGCCACGAACACGCCACCGATGATCACCAGCAGGAACTCCGACTTCAGCATCACCGCGACCGCGCCGAATGATCCCCCGATCGCCAGCGACCCGGTATCGCCCATGAACACCTTGGCCGGGTGGGCGTTGAACCAGAGGAACCCGAGCGACGCACCCATCAGCGCCGTGCAGAAAATCGCGAGCTCACCCGCACCCGGCAGGTAGAAAAGGTTGAGGTAGCCGGTGGTGTCGACCCGGCCCATGATGTACGCAAAGAAGGCGAACGCTCCGGCTGCAATCGTGGTGAGCCCCGTAGCCAGCCCATCAAGCCCATCGGTCAGGTTGACTGCATTGCTGAATCCGGTGACTACACCGGTCACGAAGACGACATACACCGCCGGCATGAAGATCACCAGCAGATACTTGAAAAACGGTACGGTGGTCGCCGTCGCCGGAATCAGGTCGGGAGCCGCCATCGGACGCCACATCAAAACCAGCGCCAGCCCCACACCGAACGTCACCTGCCCCGCCAGTTTCCATTTCGCGACCAGTCCTCGCGACTTCCCCTGCACCACCTTGAGGTAGTCGTCCAGCAGGCCGATCGCGCCGCACCAGAGCATGGCAATGATCGCGATGATGACGAAGGCATTATCGAGTCGGGCCCAGAGGAGTGTAGGCAGGACCGTGGCGGAGATGATGATCAGCCCGCCCATGGTGGGTGTGCCCCGCTTCGTCTGGTGACTGGCCGGGCCATCGGCACGGATGACCTGACCGACCTTGTGCGCTTGGAGCCGTCGGATCAACCCGGGTCCGACCACGAACGCGATGAGCAACGCAGTCACCATCGCGCCCGCCGCACGGAACGAGATGTAGTTGAAGAGGTTGAAGAGGATGACTGTCCTGCCGAGCGGGGCAAGCAAGTGATAGAGCATCGCGTCAGCTCGTCATGCGGGGAAGGATGAACGGGAGGATCCGCTCCAGCGTC
>JBDSMU010000112.1:0-3128 GCA_039915685.1 Gemmatimonadales bacterium
TTCCTGGCCTTCTTCGAACTGCAGGCCGTGCTGGTCGCGATATTCTCCCTGCCCTTCTTGTTCGCCTCGTTCAACCCGGCTCCCGCCCTGACGATCATCGAGGTCGCCGGGCTCGGGCTCGCCGCCATCGGCGTGGTCGGTGAAACGACGGCTGACCTGCAAATGCAGTCCTTCAAGCGCGACGCACCTAATCGGACCACCGTGTGTGAGGTGGGGCTCTGGCGATACTCTCGCCACCCGAACTACTTCTTCGAATCACTGGTGTGGTGGGGATTCTTCTTGGCCGCGCTGGGATCACCGTATGGGTGGATCACCATCGTCTGCCCGCTGTTGATGCTTCACTTCCTGCTGAAGGTGACCGGCATTCCGTTGACAGAGGAATACGCGCTGCGGAGCAAGGGTGACTCATACCGCGAGTACCAACGCACGACGAGTCGGTTCGTTCCCTGGTTCCGCAAGGCGTAGCGCCGTGGCAACTGGTGACTTGCGCTCGGGCGGTACACTCCGGGAGCTACCCTTCCAGGCGGCGAGGCAGCGTCCGAATCAGCTGCAGCAAGGCTTCAGGGTCGACCGGCTTGACGAGGTGATGGTCAAAGCCAGCTTCGTGCGTTCGTTGGCGGTCCTGTTCCTGACCCCAGCCAGTCAGGGCGATCACCACGACGCTGTTTCCCTCGGGCGCCTCACGAATGCGGCCACAAGCCTCGTAGCCATTCATCGTCGGCATGCCGATGTCGAGCAGCACCACGTCGGGTTTGAAGGTTGCGGCCATTTCCACCGCCTCCGCGCCATCGAAGGCGGTGTGCGTCTCGTGGCCATTCACCTCAAGAAGCATGGCCAGCGAAATCGCGGAGTCGCGATTGTCATCGACGACCAGAATGGTACGCCTCAAGGGCCCCGATTGCGTGCCCACCGGATCCGCTGTCAATGGTGTGGGAGCGTCATCGTTGAGGGGGAGGCGCAGCACAAATTCGCTGCCGAGGCCCACACCTTCACTGCGCGCTTCCAGCGTACCCCCATGCATGTCCGTCAGATGCTTCGCTAATGCCAGGCCGATGCCGAGCCCGTCATGTGAACGCTCCAGCGAGGGGTCCACCTGCGTGAACATCTCGAAGATGCGGCGACGCTGCTCGGCGGGGATGCCGACCCCATTGTCCCGGATCCGGATAACGGCCTCCGTTCGGTCGCGTTCTTCGGCCTCCACGTCGACTGTCAAGGAAATGCTGCCGCGGCTGTCCGTGAACTTGCAGGCGTTGTTCAGCAGGTTGCCGATAATCTGGGCCAGCCGGATGGGGTCGGCGTTCACGTAAACCGGATGTGGCGGCAGCGCGACCGTCACATCGTGGTCCATGCAGCGAATGAATGCCTGGGCCGCTTCGACAACGTGGTTCACGATTGGCGCCAACTCGATCCGTTCCTGGCGGAGCTCGATCTTTCCGCGGTCGATTCGCGTCACATCGAGCAGGTCGTCCACGAGGCGGACGAGGTGTCCGATCTGGCGCTCCACCATCTCAGCCGTCGATCGAACGACGTCCCGGTTGTCTGTCGCCAGACGCAGGATCTGGCCGGCGTTGCGAATCGGAGCAAGCGGGTTTCGAAGTTCATGGGCCAGCATTGCCAGGAACTCGTTCTTGCGCCGGTCGGCGTCGATCAGCGCCGCCTCCATCTGCTTGATCGCGCTGACGTCTGTATTGGTGCCGAACCAGTAGAGGATGCTGTCCTGGTCATCGCGCAGCGGGTTCACTCGGGTGAGGAACGGACGGAACTCGCCGTCGACACCTTTGAGCGGAAATACCATGTCGAAGGGCTCGCCGGTGGCGAGCGACGCCTTCCACCGCTCCAGTACCTCGGGGAGGACCTCGGGGTCGTGCACCGACTGCCACCCCCACCCGCGCATGTCCTCCGGCGTGGTCCCGGTGTACTCGTACCAACGACGATTATACCAGAAGATCTCACCGTCGGGCTTTGCCATCCACGCGAGCTGCGGGATCGTGTCGGCCAGGAGGCGAAGCTTCTCCTCGCTCTCCTGCACCGCCGCTTCGGCACGCTTCCTCGCGGTGATGTCATCGTGAACCAGCACCACCTCGCGCACCGTGCCGCGCTCGTCCTTGAGCGGATACGCCACGGCACCCACCCACCGCACCGCGTCCTCGTGCCGATTCTCGTGCGGGAGGGTTTCGCGCGGGTCGTAGCGGACCGGCGGGACAAACGACGGCTCGCCGGCAAAGGCGCGCTCGATGTGTGCCAGCACGCCGTGCGCTGCCAGCTGGGCGTCGTGCAGGATGTTGTAACCAACAAGATCCTCGACCGACGCCCCCCACAGTTCCTCCCAGGCGCGGTTCACAAGGATGGTGCTTCCGTCGGGGGCAAAAATCTGCACGCTGAACGGCGCCTGCTCCATCAGTGCACGGAACCGGCCCTCACTGGCGTGCAACGATGCCTCCAGCGCCTTGCGATGGCTGATGTCGCGGAGGTGTGCCGTGAACAGTGGTGCTCCGCCGGTGCGCAGAAACGTGATCGCCAGCTCAGCGGGAAAGGTCGTGCCGTCGGCTCGGAGCGCCGGGACTTCCAAGCGCTGGCCGATCACCCTGCCCTCGCCCATCTCGAGAAACCGCTCCAGCCCCGCGCGGTGTGCCGCGCGCAGTTCGGGCGGAATGATGAGCTCGGCGAGCTCCTGGCCGATCGCCTGGTCGCGATCGATCCGAAACGTCTCTTCCGCCGCGGCGTTGAACTCGACCACGCTGCCCTCATGATCAATGGTGATGATGCAGTCGAGCGCGTTCTCGATCACCGCAGACTTGCGCGCCTCGCTCTCGCGGACCTCGTCCGAGAGGGCGGCCAGCGCGGCGATCGTCCGGCGGAGGCGGTCGTTCTCCGCGAGCGCCGCGGCGTAGTCCGCCGGGATGGGCTCGTCGCCTGCCCCTACCCCGCGGGCCTTCATTTCTTCGCTGCCCGTTTACCGATGTCGATCACCGGCTTGCCGAGCTTCTTCATCTGCGGCCGAACGCCAAGGCCGGGGTCCCTCGACGCCGACATTCTGCCCTTCACGCGCTGCGGCGCGCCGTCGGCGAATGTGACCGTCCCATACGAGTTGAAGTCGGTCGAAGAGAACAGGAATCGCTCGGGTGTGC
>JBDSMU010000144.1:0-45428 GCA_039915685.1 Gemmatimonadales bacterium
TCGGGCCCTCAGGGGCATGATGTGCTCGCGGGGCTTCCGGCGATTCGCGACGCGTGGATCAGAAGTCGGTCGGTCGTGGAGTTGCCCGACCGTGATCAGGCCCTCGGTATCGAGATGCCGGCGGGACTTCGGCGCCCGGTGCTGCGCGGAACGGGAGGGCTGACACAGCTCCACTACGCGCGCCGCGGTGAGGCCACGCCCGAAATGGAGTACGTCGCAGTGCGCGAGGGGATCGACGTTGGCACCGTCATGAGCGAAGTGGCCCGGGGACGGGCGATCATTCCGGCAAACATCAACCACCCCGAGCTCGAGCCGATGATCATCGGCCGAGCCTTTCATGTGAAGATCAACGCGAACATCGGCAACTCGGCCGTGGTGTCGTCGATCGAGGAGGAAGTGGAGAAGCTTCGCTGGGCGACGCTCTGGGGCGCCGACACCGTGATGGACCTGTCAACTGGCGACGACATTCACGAGACCCGGCAGTGGATCCTGCGAAACTCCCCGGTGCCGATCGGCACGGTGCCGATCTATCAGGCGCTCGAAAAGGTCGGCGGCGTAGCGGAAGACCTCACGTGGGAAGCCTATCGCGACACCCTCATCGAGCAGGCCGAGCAGGGCGTCGACTACTTCACGGTGCACGCCGGCGTCTTGCTGCGCTACATCCCGATGACCGCACACCGCATGACCGGGATCGTTTCGCGCGGTGGCAGCATCATCGCGAAGTGGTGCCTGGCCCACCACAAGGAATCCTTCCTCTACACGCACTTCCGCGAGATCTGCGAGATCATGGCGGCGTATGACGTGTCGTTCTCGCTGGGCGACGGCCTGCGCCCGGGGTCGATCGCCGACGCGAACGACGAGGCACAATTCGCCGAACTGCGCACCCAGGGCGAGCTCAACAAGATCGCGTGGGAGCACGACGTGCAGGTGATGAATGAGGGTCCGGGCCACGTGCCGATGCATCTCATCAAGGAGAACATGGAAAAGCAGCTCGAGTGGTGCGGCGAAGCGCCGTTCTACACACTGGGACCGCTCACCACCGATGTCGCGCCGGGGTACGACCACATCACCTCGGCAATCGGTGCCGCGATGATCGGCTGGTACGGCACGGCGATGCTCTGCTACGTGACGCCCAAGGAACATCTCGGCTTGCCCAACCGCGACGACGTCAAGACGGGCGTGATCACCTACAAGATCGCGGCCCATGCTGCCGATCTCGCGAAGGGTCACCCGCATGCACAGCAACGCGACGACGCATTGTCGAAGGCGCGCTTCGAGTTCCGGTGGCGCGACCAGTTCAACCTTGCACTCGATCCGGTGACGGCGCTCGCCTACCACGACGAGACGTTGCCGGCCGAGGGGGCAAAGGTGGCGCACTTCTGTTCGATGTGCGGGCCGAAGTTCTGCTCGATGCGGATATCGCAGGATATTCGTGATGCGGCGCTGCATGCGGAGGCGGAGCAGGGAATGGCCGATAAGTCAGCCGAGTTCCGGGAAGGTGGGTCGGAGATTTACGTCTAGCTGAGTCCGGATGGGTATAGCCACATGAACGCCCCACCAGCGCCGTTGTGAGCGCTCCGCTGCTCGCCGTCAGCGCGTACATGCTGATGCAGCTCGGCATTGGCATGTGGGTATCCCGACGTATTCGCACCGAGTCCGATTACCTGCTCGGCGGTAGAACGCTGGGGTACACCCTCACCACATTCTCAATCTTCGCGACCTGGTTCGGTGCTGAAACAGTCGTGGGTTCGGCTGGCGTGGCGTACAGCAGTGGCATCTCGCTCCGCAATGCGGAGCCGTTCGGTTATGGACTGTGTCTGCTGCTCATGGGACTGCTCTTCGCCATACCGCTCCGCACGCGACGCATCACCACGCTCGCAGACCTTTTTCGGGATGCATTCGGCGTAACCGTCGAACGCGCGGCCGCGATCGTGCTGATACCCAGCTCCATCCTCTGGGCCGCCGCGCAGATCCGGGCCTTCGGCCATGTGCTTGCCGTCTCGAGCGGCGCGCTGGAGGTGTCTACAGCCATTACCATCGCCGCCGGATTCACCATACTGTATACCGTATTTGGCGGGCTGCTCGTCGACGCGATTACCGACACGATCCAGGGGGTGATGCTGATTGCCGGGATCACGGTGGTTTTCGTGGCCGTCGTCAGGCTGGCCGGCGGACCGATCGACTTCTTCTCTATTGTCACTACCCAACAGGCTGCACATGACGCGCTTCGCACCCCGCAGCCGTGGCTCGCGACCGTGGAAGAGTGGGCGATCCCTGTGCTTGGCTCGGTGGTCGCCACCGAGCTTGTCGGTCGTATCGCTGCAGCGCGCTCGCCAAGCGTAGCCCGCAGGTCTTCGCTCGCAGCCGCACCCCTCTACCTGATGGTCGGCAGCATGCCCCTGCTCGTCGGCGTTGTGGGTCCCCATTTGATGCCGGGGCTCGCCGACGCGGAAGCAATCATGCCGGCAATCGCACACTCCATCCTTTCACCTGTACTGTTCGCCTTGTTCGCAGGCGCGCTCGTCTCGGCCATCCTCTCCACCGTTGACAGCACGCTCCTCGTGTCCTCCGGGTTGCTGTCACACAATGTCATCGTTCCGGCTCTCTCCATCCAGTCTGAACGCGCGCGTGTCCGCATCGCCCGCGGCGGTGTCATCGTTTTTGGCGTCATGGCGTTTGTTCTGGCGCTTCGGGCGGACGGCGTTCTCACACTGGTGGAGGCCGCGTCCGCGTTTGGCGGGCCAGCCGCGGTGGTCCTGACGTGCTTTGCGCTCTGGAGTCGATTCGGCGGGCCGCGCGCGGCCCTCGCTTGCGTGATCGGGAGCCCCGCGGCCTACCTCTCCGCTGTGGCCTTGAATCTTCCCTATCCGTTCCTTGCCTCGCTCGCGACGGCGGTCGGTGCCTTCGTTGCGTTCGGTTTGGCCGAGCCGCGCCGGAAGTTGTTGCACCCGATTGGGGATCATGCGTGACCCACGGTCGCCGTCGTGGACATTGACGCCGCGCCAATCCGCGGCGTATAGTCTGGCACGCCGTTCCGAATGCGCTCTCCTCGCGTGCCGCGCCGATGGCATGACGGACGCATGAGCGTGGAAGGGGAAGACGCCATCGAGTTCATTCGTGTGGAAGAGGGGAGATGATGCAGTCTTTCACCGCCGCCCGCGACGGGTTCATCGGCGTCAGCGTCCAGTGGTGCGCGGCCCTGCTCGTCCTGATGCTTTTCCATCACCTGTCACGGCTGGGCACTCAGCGGCGGGTGATGGCAACGTGGCGTGGAGCCTGGCTTGCTCTGCTGCTCGGCCTCAGTGGATATCTCGTCGGGCCGCTGCTTGAACAGGTCGCGCACCAATCACCGGGTATCGCGGGGTTCGCCGGCGGGCTCCTGTTCGCTGCCGGAAAGCTCGCCTTCCTTGCCTTGGTCTTCCTGGGCGCCATGCAATCGGCCAACCATCATGTGCGACCGCATATCGAGTACGGGATCGTCTTTGCGGCATCTGCACTCGGCGCATTGATCGCCGTGCAGTTCGGGGACGCGGGCTCGGCGATGGCGTTGGTCTTCGTTACGCCGATCGTGATGTTCGGTGCGGCGTTCGTGGTAGTGCGAATCGCCGCCGGAGCTCGCGGTGTCGCGCTGAGGCGCATGACGATGGCCCTGGGTATGTACGGGGCGCTGTGGCTCTACTACCTCGCCACTTTCGTGCGGCGCGCGTGGCTTGGGGGGGCCGGCGAGCTGTTTAAGGGCGTGGACGGGTCGGCGTGGTACGCTGAGGCATTCGTCGCATCGGCGCTTGGGGCGGGCATCGTCTTCCTGATGGTACAGGACTCGTTCATCGAGGTGGCGTCAGCCCGCTCGGGTCCTATACGCGATGTGCTCGCATCCGAGCCGGGGGTCATCATGGAGCCCTTGGCAGACGCGAGCATCACGCGCGGAGCCGAGTTCAGCAGCCCCTCAGTGGCGGGACCTGATCACGGTGAGCAGCTCCTCGAGGCGTCCGAAGCGCACCCGCTCGGTACCTCCCAGCGCACCACGGTGCCAATCACACGCCACGCGGCGGTTCTTCCCCGTCCGATTCGGCTCGACGGTGGTGGCCATGCCGAAGTCATGATTATCGACGACGAGAGCGCGGTGCGCGCAACCCTGGCGAGGATCTTCCATCGGGGTGGGTGGCCCGTGCGGCAAGCGGCGTCGGCCGAAGAGGGCCTCGCGTGGCTGCTCACCGCTGCTGACGCCGAGTTGCCGCCACTGATCATCTGTGCTCTGAAGATGCCGGGCATGGACGGCATAGCATTGCACAACCTTCTGCGGGCACGGCGTCCGATCGTGCTGTCACGCTTGATGTTCGTCACCGGAGACATCTTGGAACCTGCGACAGCGGAGTTCCTGGCCACCGCGGGGCGTCCCGTGGTCGAGAAACCGTTCACCGTGGCCGAGATTGCGCGGGGGGCGGAAGACGTCCTCGGTCAACGAATCATCAACGATGGATGATGGAAACGGGAAAGGGAGACAAACGGTGCGCCTGCTGCACCATTCGTCTCCCGTCCCACTTGTCCCGCATGCTACTGATGCTGATCAGGCCTAGACGATGAACATCCCGGCAATGGCCAGCACGGCCGCGGCGGTAAGAGGTTCATCAAATGCCTCGCTTGCGGCGTTGGCATTCACGAACGCGGCGGTGTTGACGCCGGCTTGCGTGGTGTTCTGCTCCCCCGCATAGACAGCGGCAAGTGCCGCGACATCCGTCGTATTGCTGGTGATCCAGCCCTTCTGGCCCCGCAGGCGCCGGACCTTCGACGCGTGCCGTGCCTCTACGGAGTGAATCTGCAGCGCCACGGTGAGGATCGCGTCGTTGCTCTTCAGTTCCGCGGCGCGTCCCTTGTAGGCTCGCACCCCGGTGTCCTCAAAGCCCTGCGATAGCGCCAGGTATGTCTGGTAGTTCGTGAAGACATCGGCGAACGCTCCACGAGCGGTGAAGTCGAAGGTCGGCTTCGACACCGCGTCAGCGCCTAGCGTGGCACGGAGCAGCGCCACGTGCGCATTCTCGTGCTTGGCGATCTGCTGGAAGACGGGCCGCGTCGCGGTCGGAATGAGGTTCGGCGCGGCCAGTCCGAGATTGTAGAATTCGGCCTCGAGGTACTCGAGAGTCAGGGCGTAGTTGAGCACATCCTTGATGCCCTGCGGGAGGCTACCCTGCGCGAACGCATTCTTCGCGAGCACGCCGAGGGCTAGCGGGGCCGAGGCCAGCGCGACGGCGAGGGTCCGCTTGCTGACGCTGCCGAGTGCATCCCGTCGGGACACCACGCGCTCCATCAGCTCCGGGTCGATCGTCTCGAGCAGTGTTTCGGTGTTCGGAGTCATGGTGGTCCTCAGGAAGTGGGAAGCTGATTGGCGGTAATCGTATTCACGACGTAGGTATCGGCAGCGGCAAGCACCTGAGCCGGGGTGCGCACCACGTCAAGACCGGTTGCACCGACGACGTCGTCACCGGCGAAGTCCATGCTGTTCGGGTTGAGTAGATCCCGGATCGCCGAGGCATGCCGAGCCTCGACGGAGACGATCGTGCCGGCGACCAGCAGGTTGGCATCGCTGGTGAGGAGCTGGCCAGCGCCGTTGTACGCCGACACACCAAGATCCTCGAACGTCTTCGCCGCGCCGAGCACCGACGCGCGGCTGGTGAAGTTGATCGAAGTGAAGTCGACCGACAGGCCCGCGATCGCCGCGCTGCCGAGCGCCGCCTTCAAGAACTCGCGGTGCACGATCTCATGATCACGGATGTCGCGGAGGATCGCGGTCTCCTCGGCGGTGATTCCCGTGTACGGCGACGAGACGACCTTGATGTAGAAGGCCGCTTCGAGTTGTTCGAGGGCGTAGGCATAATTGAGTACGCCGGTATCGCCGCTACCGAGATTTACACCGGGGTTGTTGCCGGGTCCGGTACCGTCGTCGTCGTCGTCCCCACACCCGAGGGCAGCGACGCCAATGGTCAGGCCTGCCCATTGGAGGAAGGTGCGACGGCTTGTCGCATTAGCGAGCCGGCCAAGAAATTCGAGCTCTGCGCCCGGGCTGGCGGTCGAATTGGACATGTACGCTCCAGATCAGTCGTGAATCCACTGCCCACTGGGGGCTAGAATTGAGGACTACCATGCGGGTACGCTCCCGGGCCACCAAGTGGATTGCTCGACCATTGTTTCAATCGGCAACGCGAACCAGGTGATCCTACCAGTTCAACTCGAAGCGCTACTAGCTGAGGCCATCCGTAAATGAAAGACGCGATTCGCGTAGGCAGCGCACACATATCCGCCAACCTCTTCTGGCGCGGAATGGCCCTGATGGTTCCGGTGGCCTTGCTGGTCGGTGCGCACGATGCGCGGGCGCAGGCGCCCGATGTGACGGTCCCAGACCTGGTCGCGCTGGTGCGACGCCCCGGTAGCGAACTGCGTGGAGTGGTCGAGCGGTGGAGCGCCGACTTCTCTGCATTGCACCGACGATACAGCGTCGAGTACTCGCCGGAACGCCGTGCCCGGTTGCGGGTCTTTCACTCCGCGTGGCTAGTGCAGTTGCGCGCGCTACCCTTCGAGCAGCTCACCCGTGATGCCCAAGTCGACTACCTGTTGCTCGACAGCCGACTCCAGCATGAGCTGGCCGAGCTTGATCGCGACGAGCAGTTGATGGGGGAGATGGCGCCGCTGGTCCCGTTTGCCGACACGCTCTTCGCGCTTCTTGAGGCGCGACGCCAGCTCGCACGGCCCGACCCCGTGCAGGCCGCCCGCCGCCTCGCGTCGATGCAGCTTGCCCTCGACGCGGCGAGGGCACGCATGGCCGATGCGTCCAGTCGTCCATCTCGTGTTATCGCGTTGCGGGCTACAGAGACAGTGGCCGACCTGCGTCGACAGTTCCAAGGGTGGCAACGGTTCTACCTGGGCTACGACCCTGCGATGACATGGCGAATCTCGGAGCCGTCGAAGCGATTCGATGCGGCGCTGGAATCGTGGCAGAAATTCCTGCGCGAACAGATCGTCGGGCAGAAGGAGGGGCAGGATGAGCCGATCGTCGGTGATCCGATCGGCGCGGCCGGACTCGCCGCCGACCTCCGCCATGAGATGATCCCGTACACCCCGGCTGAGCTGATCGCCATCGCCGAGCGGGAGTACGCGTACCTCGAGGGCGAGGCGCGCAAGTCGTCGCGCGAGATGGGATTCGGGGACAACTGGAAGGCAGCGATGGAGCGATCGAAGGACGATTACGCCGACATCGGCCTCCAGACCGAGACGGTTCGCGACCTGGCATGGGAAGCCATCCGGTACGTCGAGGAGAACGACTTGGTCACGGTGCCGCCGCTCGCGCGCGAGATCTGGCGCATGGAAATGATGCCGGCGGCCCAGCAGAAGGTGAGCCCGTTCTTCCTGGGCGGAGAGGTGATCCAGGTCGCGTCCCCCACGGACGGCATGTCGGAGGCGGAGAAACTGATGGCGCTGCGCGCCAACAACCTGTACGGCTCGCGCGCCACCGTGCAGCACGAACTCATACCCGGGCACCACCTGCAGGGATTTGCGGCGGCTCGATCGAACTCGCACCGCGGGGCCCTGACGCGCACCCCGTTCTACGTCGAGGGGTGGGCGCTCTGGTGGGAGCTCTTTCTGTGGGATCGCGGTTTTGCGCGCACTCCGCAGGAGCGCATGGGAATGCTCTTCTGGCGGATGCACCGGGCCGCGCGCATCATCTTCTCCCTCCGTTTCCACTTGGGAGAGTGGACCCCCGAGCAGGCGATCGATTTCCTGGTCGACAAGGTCGGGCACGAGCGTGCGTCGGCCACCGGCGAGGTACGCCGGTCGTTCAACGGCAGCTACTCCCCGCTCTACCAGGCCGGTTATCTGCTGGGTGGCATGCAATTGCGGGCCCTGCACCGCGAGCTGGTCACCAGTGGCCGCATAACCGACCGCGCATTTCATGATGCCGTGCTGGCGACGGGGGCGATGCCGATCGAGATGGTCCGGGCAGTCCTTGAGCCGTCCATCCCGCTCAGCCGTGACTACACGCCGAATTGGCGATTCGCGGACTGATGGCGCGTCCCCGGCACGAGGCCATCGATGCGTTCAACGAGGAATTGTCGCGCCTTGAGGCTGAAGGGGTGCTGGCGCTCGGCGCCGAGGATCGCGGGCGCGTCGCGGCGCACCACGCGTTGCTGCGAAACGAGTGTCAGGCCAGGCCGGCGGCTGACACCTCGATGGTACGCCGTCTCTCCGCCGGGATGCGGATCGCCACGCTGCTGGGAGCCTTTGCGCTCTCGGCGGCGTACGCGTTGTTCATCGATGCCAACTGGGCCGCATTGTCGCTCGGTGCACAGTTGCCGCTGGTGGTGGCACCCCCGATCGTGCTGGCCGTGCTGACAGGGGTTGCGGCGCGGCGCGAGCCGTCGCGCTACGTCGCGTCTGTCATTGCGACCGTGGCCGTGATCGCGTTGGCGGTCAACGTTATCGTGGTGGGTTCGCTGTTCAATATTCCGGACTCGCGCCACGCCTTCCTTGCGGTTGGCCTGTTCGCGATGGCGCTTGCCTACGGATATCGGCTTGCGCTCGTACTGGTGCTCGGTATCGTCGGGATCGGGCTGTGGTGCTGGTCGCTGGCATCGATCCCGTCGGGAGCGTGGTGGTCAACTTCGTTCGAACACCTCGAGCCTCTTGTTATCACCGGCCTCTTCGCCATCGTGATGTCACGACGCCTAGCCGGCTCGGCGCCGTTTGCCGACGAGTATCGGGTGATGGGATCGTTGGCGCTTGCGGGCGCGCTGCTCATCCTGGGACAGACGTCGAATGCCAGCTATTTCGACGGTACCGATGGGCGGGTGGTGGAGGCGGTGTACCAGATCGTCGGTGCGGGTGCTTTTGCGACGATGATCACGATCGGCCTGCGCCGCGACTGGCCCGAAATGGTTCGGGTCGGCACCGGCGCCGCATTTGTCTTCCTGGTGATGCGCCTTGTCGACTGGTTCTGGGACTGGATCCCGAAGTGGCTCTTCTTCCTCGTGATCGGAGCGGCAGCAATGGGGGTGGTCCTCCTGCTGCGCCGCTTTCGCCTTCGTCAGGGGGTGCGCGCATGACGCACGGCTGGATTGGGGCGGCAGCGGTCGCAGTGATCGTGAACGTCGCCATGCTGATGCCGGTTTACCGGGCGCACCATGGCGGTGCCAGGATCGTGGAGGCCGCGGTGTGCTCCGATCACCTGATGGGCGGGTATAGCCAGGGCGACCGGGTTCGATTGGGCCTGCCGATAGAGCATGTACCTTCCGCCGCGCTCGACCATGACAGGCTCGTCGAGCTGGGCTTCAGCACCGCCGACCTCATGCAAATCGGCGACACCACGCCGATGAGGCGCTTCCCACCGTCCAGGCCCGCGTGGGTGCGGCTGGTTCAGCGCACTGATTCGGCGCAGCCCTGGCGAGTCGACGCCGTCGGCACGCGCCGCGACGACGTGGTGGGGGCGGGGTTGATGGTACGGGCGCGCGTCGCCATCGAGCACGGGGCGTGGGTGCCTCAAGGACCGGTGCGCGTCGCCGCCATGGTTCGCAGGACGGAACCCGCGTCGCTCTACCTGCGCGATGACGAGGCAGCACGACTGCGGGGCTTGCGGGTCGGCGCATTACGGTGCATCACGTCGCTGCGACTCGGCAACGGCACCGACGGCAGCGTGTGGGTCGACTCAGTCCCCTGAACCTTCCACCAACTGGGTGCGGATCGCCTGCAACTCGAGCCGGCGCTCCGCCGTCACGCTTGGAAATTCAAGCTTCATTCCCCGCATCGTGTCGAGGATGATCTCCGAAATGATGAGGCGCGACGACTTCTTGTGATCCGCCGGCACGACATACCACGGTGAGGTCTCGGTGGACGTCTCGGCGAGGCACGAGGCATAAGCCGCCTGGTAGGCGTCCCAGTGCGCCCGCTCCTCTACGTCGGCGAGCGCGAACTTCCAGTTCTTCTCCGGTTCGTCGATGCGGTCGAGGAATCGCTTGCGCTGTTCCTCCTTCGACAGGTGCAGGAAAAACTTCACGACGGTCGTGCCGTTGCGGGCGAGGTGGGCTTCGAAGTTCCGGATCGAAGCGAACCGCCCATCCCAGATGTCCTTCGCATCCTCGAGGTGGGCGGGCAGCCGCTGACCCTGCAGGATCCCGGGGTGCACCCTCACCACCAGCACTTCCTCGTAATACGACCGGTTGAAGATCCCGATCCGCCCTCTTTCGGGTAGTGCCCGGGTGGTGCGCCAGAGGAAATCGTGGTCGAGTTCCTCTTCGCTCGGACGCTTGAACGAGTACACCTGGCAACCCTGCGGGTTGATGCCCGACATGACGTGCTCGATCGCGCCGTCCTTTCCGGCCGCGTCCATCGCTTGGAAGATCAGGAGGAGCGCGCGCCGGTTGTCCGCGTAGAGCGTCTCCTGCATCGCATGGAGCTCATCGGTGCGACTGGCGAGCGCCTTCTTGTAGCTGTCGCCGTCGGAGCCGACCACATCCCCCCGCGTGTCCCAGTCGGCCAAGTCAATGGGCTTTCCGCCGGAGACACGGTAACGGGATGGGTCGATCGACATGGCAGGACTCCGCGCTGGGGTTCCCCCAATGCTAACCAGCCTGTTGGAACGCGCATGGACTGGCGGGGGTGGCGACCCGGTCGCGGGCCAGCCACCTTCCGGTATGAGTTGCCATTCACTGCGATTGCTGCTGGCGGTACTGACGCTGGCCGCCTGTTCGCCTGCAGCGCGGCAAGGCCAACCAGCGCCGTCTGCCGACCAGCGCATCATCCTGATCTCGCTCGACGGATTCCGCGCCGACTATCTCGACCGCGGCCTCTCACCCAACCTTACAGCGCTGGCCGACCGCGGCGTGCGCGCACGGTGGATGACGCCGGCGTTCCCGACCCTCACCTTCCCGAATCACTACACGATCGTCACCGGACTCTATCCGGCCCACCACGGGGTCATCGCCAACACGATCCGAGACGCCGCGCTCGGCCTCTTCCGAATGTCGGACAGTCTGGCGAACCGCAACCAGAGTTGGTGGGGAGGCGAGCCGATCTGGGCGACCGCCGAGAAGCAGGGGCGGCGTGCGGCTGCGTTCTTCTGGCCTGGCTCGGAGTCGGGCGCCGGTGGCGTCGCAGCATCACGCTGGCTGCCCTTTGATGATGCGTTCCCCGACGCTGCGCGGGTCGATACCGTGCTGGCGTGGGCATCACTGCCGCCAGGTACCGCGCCCGCAATCACGACGCTCTACTACAGCAACGTCGATCATGCCGGACACGACGCTGGTCCGGATTCTCCCGACGTCGACTCCGCCATCGTGCAGGTCGACCTGATGGTGGGACGCCTCGTGAGCGGACTCCGCAATATTGGGCTGCTCGATCGGACCAATATCATCGTGGTTTCCGATCATGGCATGGCTCCACGCCCGGCCACGAAGTTGATCGTGCTCGACGACATCATCTCGCTGAACGATGTGAACGTGGTCGAGTGGTCACCGGTGGGAATGTTGATACCCGCCCCCGGAAGGAACGACGAGGTGTACCAGAAACTCCACGTCGCCTCGCCCCACCTGAAGGTGTACCGACGCGATGAGGTGCCGGAACGGTTCCATTTCCGCGACAACGCGCGAATCACCCCGCTGGTACTGGTGGCTGAGGAGGGTTGGTCGATCACCTCCCGCAGCCGGGTGGCATCATGGCGCGCGCAGGGCGGGGGGCATGGGTGGGACAATGCCCTTCCGTCGATGCGAGCGATCTTCGTATCGGCAGGCCCGGCATTCCGCACCGGCGTGGTGGTCGATCCGTTCCAGAACATTCATGTCTATTCGCTGATGACTCACATCCTGGGGCTCAAGCCGGCGCCCAACGACGGCAGCCTCGACTCGGTGCGCACCATGTTGCGGTCAATGCGGTGACATCCCTGCGCTGATGCCCATAGCCATACCGGAAGTAATCGTCACCAACCGGACGAGGTTGAGGCGTCCCCGCGCCGACGATGCCCCGCGCGTGCACGCCAACTGGAGTTCCGACCCTGACGTCACCCGCTATCTCCCGTGGCGCCGCCACGAGGACGTGGCCGCCGCCGGCGTCTATCTCGATTCATTGGCGACCCGCTGGGCCGATGGGTCGGCGTATGCGTGGATGATCACCCTGCCGCCGTCCGATGATCCGATCGGGCTCGGCCTGATCCGCTTCCGCGGGGACGAGGCGGAGATCGGATATTCGCTGGCGCGGTCCTGCTGGGGGCGCGGGCTCATCACCGAGGTGGCCGAGGCGCTTTTGCGCGAGGCACTCGTCGTGCCAACAATCACCCATGTGATTGCCGTGCTCGACACCGAGAACACGGCGTCGGCCCGAGTCGTGGAGAAGATCGGTATGCGTCAAGTTGCGACATTCACCGACTTGGCGCACCCGAATATCAGCGACGTGCCGCGTCCCTGCTTTCGTTACGCGATCGATCGTGCCTCGCATCGCGCCATGCATTGATCATGCGGTATCTTCCGTCATCGGTCATCGGTCATCGTCACTCTACTGAACTTTCCCGCTCCGAGCCTGCCAATGCGTATTCTCGCCCTGCTCCTTGTCATGCCGGTTGCCCTTGCCGCGCAGTCAGCCGATCTCGTGCTCCGACACGCCACCGTGTACACCGGCGTTACTGCCCGTCCGATGCAGTCAGTTGCGGTCCGTGATGGACGCATCGTGTATGTCGGGACCGACGCGGGGGTTGCCCGCATGGTCGGCCCAAAGACGCAGGTGATCGATCTCAAGGGGCGATTTGTCTTCCCGGGATTCGTCGATGCGCATGCGCACTTCGGGGGAATCGGTGCGCGTGAACTCACGCTCAACCTTGAGGGGACAAAGACGAAGGATGCGTTCCTCACCCGGGTCGAGGCGGCGGTCAAGCAGGCCCGCCCTGGTGCGTGGGTGACGGGGCGAGGGTGGATCGAGACTTTCTGGAGCCCACCGGTGTTCCCGACGCGCGACGACCTCGATCGCATCGCGCCGAACAATCCGGTGTTGCTCACACGGGCCGACGGCCATGCGTCGATCGTCAATAGCGCGGCGCTCCGCCTTGCCGGGGTCACCGGTACCACCCAATCACCGGCGGGCGGCGCGATCAACCTCGATGCCGATGGCCAACCGACTGGCATGCTGATTGACCGGGCGCAGGGCATCGTAGGCATGTTGATTCCCGGTCCGACCGAGGCAGACCAGGAGCGGGCGCTCGAGATCGCGTCGCAACGCGAGATCTCGCTTGGGTGGACGCAGGTGCAGGACGCGCACGGGAGCTGGAGCGAGGTGGCGCGGATGCGCCGCCTCTACGCCGATGGGCGGCTCAAGATCCGGATCTACAAGACGATTTCCGGACCTGGTGCCGGCGCCGACAGCCTGATCCGGCTGGGACCGGGCCCTGCCGAGTTCAATGATCGGTTCACCGTGCGCGGCATCAAGATCGTGATGGACGGCGCGCTCGGTTCGCGGGGCGCGGCGCTGATCGAGCCCTATTCCGACGATCCCCACACCCGTGGCTTGATCACCACAGACACGGTGGCGCTGCGCGGCATGCTTGAGCGCGCCTTGCGGCAGGGGATCCAGGTCGAGACGCATGCGATTGGCGATCGGGCCAATCGGATCGTCCTCGACATGTACGCGGCTGCATTCAGGGCTGTGCCGCCCGCGCAGCGCAAGGTTCGCGCGCCACGGTGGCGGGTGGAGCACGCGCAGATTATCGAGCCGCACGATCTCGCCCGCTTCAAGTCGCTCGGCCTCATCGCCTCAATGCAGCCGTCGCACGCGATCGGTGATCTGCCTTTTGTGCCGAGCCGGATCGGCGTGGCCCGCACCGGCGGCGCCTACGCGTGGCAGTCGCTGCTCAAGCTCGGCGTGCCGGTGGCAGGCGGCTCCGATGCGCCGGTGGAGCGGGGCGAGCCGATGATCGAGTTCTATGCGGCAGTTGCCCGGAAGGATCTCGAGGGGAAATCGGGCCCCGGATGGCACCCGGAGGAGAAAGTCACTCGCGCGCAGGCGCTCAAGATGTTCACCTGGTATCCAGCGTTCGCGGCGTTCGAGGAAAGTCGGCGGGGAACGATCGCGGTGGGCAAGATGGCGGACTTCACGATTCTCGATCGTGACATCATGACGATCCCGGAGCGACAGATCCTCGAGACTCGCAACATCATGACGATCATCAACGGTGAGGTCGTGTACCGGGCGCCGTGAACCACGACGCGATCAGCTCGCGACGAGACCTTCCTCCAGGGCGAGCCGCGTAAGTCCCGCGACGGTGCGGACGTCGAGTTTCTCCATCAGCGATTCACGGTGGGTCTCGACCGTGCGGTGCGAGATACCGAGGCCGGCGGCGATCTGTTTGTTCGTGAGGCCCTGCGCGATCCCGGTGAGTACTTCGCGCTCCCGCGGGGAGAGGACAGCGGTGGCGGGTTGCGCCGGCTCGGGAGCCTCGCGGGCCTCGGCAAGGCGTGCGGTGACGGCAGCCGGAAAGTAGCTCTCGCCGCGATGGACCGCGCGAACCGCGCGCCGCAATTCCGCCGGCGCAGAATCCTTGAGCAGGTAGCCACGGGCGCCGGCACGCACGCTTTCCACCACGTATTCCGGATCGTCATACATCGAGAGGACGAGAACTCGGGTGCGCCGGGCTTGCCGGTGCACTTCGCGGATCACGTCAAGCCACGATCTCCCGGGCATCGCCACATCCAGCACCAGCACGTCGGGTCGGTCCCGCTCCACGGCTTCGATCGCCTCGTCGCCGTTCTTTCCCTCTGCGACTACCTGTACCCCGGTCTCGCCCTCGAGCACACGTCGGATGCCCTCGCGCACTACCGCGTGATCATCGATCACCACCACCCTGATCCCGTGCTCTTCCATGCCGGAAGGTAAGGTGGACACCGTCATCGGCTACCTGGGTACGTCGACGCGGATCGTCGTCCCGTTGGTGCCAACGACCGAAACGGCGCCTCCGATGCCTACGATCCGCTCGCGCATGCCGGCGAGCCCGAGTTGCCCCGACCGTGCAGGCAGTGGCTGCGACGCCGGAATGCCCGACCCATTGTCATGAACCTCGAGCTGCACGCCGCCAGCGGTCGAGACCAATGTCACCTCGATGACGGTGGCGCCCGCGTGACGCACCGCGTTGGAGAGGGCTTCCTGCGCTGCCCGGAAGACCGCCAGTTCAACGTCGGCCGGGAGGCGCGGCATGTGCTCGGCGACTCGGAGGTGTACGGTGATTGCGCTGCGTGATTCCACATCGATCGCCAGTGCGCGGATTGCGGCGCCGAGGCCGAGGTCATCGAGCAGCGCGGGACGGAGGTCGTTCATGACCCTGCGGATCCCGCGAATCCCGCTGTCCACCAGGCCGAGGACGTGATCAAGGCGATCGCGAGCGTGGTCGCTCGCGCCCTCACGAAGCATCCCCACTTCAAGCTTGACCGCCGACAGCACCTGCGCGGTCTCGTCGTGCAGTTCCCGTGACAACCGTCGCCGTTCGGCCTCCTGCTGTTTCAGCGCGAGCATCGAGAGATGCGCCAGTTCGTCGGTGCGATTCGAGAGCCCGCGCGCCAGGTCAGTAAGCACCATCAGCGCGAAGCCGATGCCCACCGCCAGCTCGAAAAGGATGTCGAGGTAGTAGCCCCATGGTTGCCATGCGCCGCGAGCGCGGAGGAACGGGTAATCGAGGTGGTGAAGTCCCCAGAGGAGGAATGCACCGGCCACGAACCGCGCACCGTTCGAGTCGGTACGCAGGGCGTGCTGCCAGAAAACCCACGCGGTCCAGAGGGTCGCGCCAGATAAGAACAGCACCATCGGAAGAGCGACCAAGAGGAACTGGTCGAGCCCGTTGACGGCCACCCATGCCCAGCAGGGCGGAAAGGCCGCGAGGGCTGCGTACCAAGATCGCCACCGGGCGTCGCGGGAAAAAACCATCGCCGCCCAGAGGATCACGAGGGCGACCCAACCGGTGATCACCTGATGCCAGAAGAGCCAGACGAGATTGCCGGTGCCGAGGAAGGTGATGATGGCGCCGAGCCGGACCAGGTAGAGGGCCCAGGCGATCGCCCACCATGCCACCCATCGCTGACGGATACGCCGGTGCAACGCCACCGCGAACAGCACGAGGCCGGCCGTGATCATGGCCTGAAAGGCCGCGTCGGCAAGCTCTGCGGTGGCGGTAACCGGCATGGGAAGCTGCATCCGGCAAAGGTGCCCGGCTGGCGGGATGAGGGCTAGGGCCGCGGCTACCCGTGCTCACCTTTCGGGAAGGCGGGGCACTCGGTACTTTTGCGGACGCTGGCGCGGGCAGCGCCACCCTGGGAGGAATGATGCTCTACTATTTCGGGATGGTGATGGCGGGCGTTGGCGCGGCGGTCCTGATCGGGGCGCTCACCTATGTCACCACGATGCTCGGCCTGGTAATCATGTCGATGTTCGCCTTCACGGCGGCGCCGGTCCTCGATCGCGTATTCAAGGAGAAGGCATAGGCTCCTTTTCGTCTCCCGTCACGCGGATCTCCTCAGAGGCGGAGCGCAATGCACCCTCATAGTTGATCTTTGCGCCCACCAGCAGCTCACGAAGGCCGCGGACCTTGAGCTGATGCCCGCCTCCCCGTCGCAGCAACATTCCCATGTAGCCGAACGTATCAGCAAGTGCGCCGATGTTCAGACCAGACGCCTGGGCCTTGAGCTCGTCGAGCAACCGCGTGAGGCTCCGAAGCTGGACGTCGTCGGCCTGCTGGGTCGAGAGCTGTTCCACCACCCGGAATATGCGATCGAATTTCGGGGGGAGCAGTTGCAGCCACTGGAGTTGTGCCTGCTGTCGCGACGTGAGCTTGATCGCCATGATGCCACCAGTTGCAGGGTGAAACCGACCCGTAGCGCTGCCGTACGCTCCGTCGTCACAGCTCTCCGCGTCCAAGATAGGGTGATCGCATGAAACTCTCCGACCACTCGATCGAACGACCGGTTTTCGCGTCGATGATGTCGCTCGCCTTGGTGCTCTTCGGCGTCCTCGGGTATCAGCGACTTGCGGTGCGCGAGCTGCCCGACATCGACCCCCCCATTATTTCGGTGCAGACCACACTGCGCGGCGCCAACCCGCGAGTGATGGAATCATCCGTGACCGACGTGCTCGAGGAGGAGCTGAGCACGCTGGAGGGGCGGCGCACTCTCACGTCCTCCAGCGGTGAGCAGAGTTCGAACATCACCCTTTGCCGGCGTGATCGGACAGCGGAGCGTGTCGATCGGCGATTACGTCACCCCTGCTTCGGAACTCCTCACCCTGCAGACCGTTTCTCCTCAACGGGCCACGTTCACCGTGCCTGAGCGCTACGCATCGGTGTTGAAGCGGGGACAGCGGGTAACCTTCCAGGTTGCCGCGCTGCCGGGTAGGACGTTTGCGGCAACGGTAGACTTTGTCGATCCGGTTGTCTCACTGCCCGGGCGCACCATTACGGTGAAGGCGGTCGCGCCAAACCCCGGCGGAATGTTGCAGGCGGGGATGTTCATCGAGGCGCGGCTCGCCACGGCCACACGTACTGCGGCCACCGTCATTCCTGAAGAAGCGGTCTCGCCGACCGCTGCCGCTGCCGTTGTGTGGGTCGTACAGGATGGGAAGGCGATCCGTCGGACTGTTGAGCTGGGGGTGCGGACGCCAGGATTTGTGGAGGTCACGAGGGGGATCGATGCTGGCGATCAGGTGATTGTCGGCGGCCTGGACCGCCTGTCTGAAGGAGCTGCGGTGCGCGCGACGGTTGTCGAGCGCCGGCCGCAGAGGGCCCGGGAGGGGTAATGCCGTTGCTGCTGCTGGTCGCTGCGCTGGTCGGCTCCGGCGCGCCCGCGATGCAGCTGTCACCGACGCGTTGGGCTCTCGAGGTCCGCGGGCCGGCCACTGTCGAACGTGGCGAGTTGCGCCTCAACGGCAATGCTGGACGACTCCTGATGGAATCCGCAGACTCCGCCTACGTTGCGCTGCGCGATGTGGTGGTCGACGACGCCCGCGTGCAGTTCACCTCGCCCGCTGGCAACCGTCGCTTCGAGGGGGTCCGCATGGGCGACGCCATGCAGGGCGTCGTGCACGAGGAAGACGGTCGGGTCGTGCCCTGGCGTGCTGAGGTCATCGCGGCGGGGATCGAGCGCTGGCCGGTGCGCCCTCGCGTGACCGTTCGGCAGCTCGACATCGGCAGCTCTGCTGGCGCCACGTTGATACCCGCGGCGTGGCGCGCTGCCGCACCCAACCCGCAACAGGTCATCGTCGAATACGATTCGTTGGCCCGAAGCGCCGGGATCGTGGGCGCGACGGGATTTGACCTGATCCGTCGCGGCCAGCGGCTCGCACTGGGCTTCGATCGGCCGTCTCGAGACGCGATGAAACTCGTCCTCGAACGGATCGCAACGACTGCGGTCGCGGATGCAGAGTTCACGCGCATCTTCCGCGGGCCGGGGGGCCTGCGACTCGACCTGCACGAGGTCGCGGTTCAGGCCGCGCGGATCCGCGCACCGCAGTTCGGGCTCGACGCCGCGACCCGAGCACTGATTCGCTTGCAACTGGTGGCACCGGGCACCCGTGACACCATTGCGACGTACGAGGGCGCGTGGCGACTCTGGAGCCGCATGGGCCGTGATTCGGCGCGAGTGTTCCGGCAACTCGATTCACTCGCCGTCGTGGATGCCGTCGGTGCCCGTGATATGCGGGCGCTTCTCACCGGGTACACCGATGCAAGCCGCTGGTGGATCTCTGCGGTCGTGTGGCTGATGACGCACCCGTGGCTGATGCGGGACGACGGCAACGTGGTCAGCCCGGTCGACCTGGTGTCCGCGTTCTGGAGCAAGGCATCTTTGCCGCTTCCGGCAATCGAGCCGATTCGGTTCGGGGGAGTGCAGGCCGTGCCGGTCATCGGCGGATCGCGCCTCGGCGTGCGGCTTGTGCGGCCGGCAAATGCCAGCGCCGCGGAATGGCTCGCCCAAGGGGGGGTGGATGCGGCGCTCCGTACCTGGCACGATCTCGATACCGACGAGGGAATCGTGCTCGACATGGGGTCGATGTCCGCACGTGTCACGGCGCCCGCCGCCGTGGCACGCGGGCGACTTGGTGGGTTTTTGGCGGCGCAGGACGCCATCCGCATCGAACCCGGTATCATGCCGGTGCTCGCCGTTGCCACGCTGGTCCACGAATGGCAGCACCTTCTTTTCGAGGGAGGGAGGCTCGAGGGTGCTGGGTGGGGTATCGTGGAATCCGGCCGCGAACTCCGCATCCTCGATTCCGATCCGTGGCTCGGCGAGGGCGCGGCTGAGTGGGCCACGGAGACGGCGCTGGCTCCGGTGCACCGCGGAATGCCGATGCTGGCGTTCATGGAGGCAGAAAAGCGCAGCGGCATTGCGCTCGCCAGCGATGACGACCCGCACGTGCTCGGGTACCTGCTGGTTCGCGCCCTCGTCGAGCGCGCTGACAACGTGGTGCAAGTGCGCGATCGCCTGTTGCGTCACCTGCACGATCCCGCGGCCCTCGCTGCGGCGTTCGGGTGGCCCCGCCCCGATGGGGCAGCGACCATCACGCTTGCCCGGCCAGTCACGCGGGCCGTCATTCCCGAGATCACCTTCACGTGGGACGAGGGAGTTGCCGAGCTCGTGCAGCGCCGGCTGATCGTCCCCGACACCCGGAAGGAACGATGACCCCTTTCACGTTACGGTTGCGCTGCATCGCCTGCCTGATGCTCCTGCTGACAATGCCCATTGCCGCACAGCAGACCGTTCCCGAACGCACAGCGTTTAGCAGAACGTCGACCCATGCGGAGGTGCTCGCGTTCCTCGACTCGTTGGCGGTGCGCGGCGCCGGCCTGACGGTGGGGCAGCTTGGGACATCGACCCAGGGACGACGGATTCCGTACGTGATCGCGGCGCGGCCCATGATCGCGACGCCCGCCGAAGCGCAGCGTTCGGGAAAGCCGGTGGTGTACATCCAGGCCAACATCCACGCTGGTGAAGTGGAGGGGAAGGAGGCCGTGCAGGCGCTCCTTCGCGAGCTGTCAGTGGGGTCGCTGCGCCCGCTACTCGACAGCGTGATCGTGCTGGCAGTGCCGATCTACAACACCGACGGCAACGAGGCATTCGGCCCTGCTCACCGCAACCGCCCGGGGCAGAACGGCCCCGGCGTGATCGGTTTGCGCCCGAACGGGCAGGGATACGATCTCAATCGCGACTACGTGAAGCAGGAGGCGCCAGAAACGCGCGCATCGCTCGCGTTCATCACCGAGTGGGATCCTGACTTGTTCATGGACCTGCACACCACCAACGGCAGCTATCACGGATACGCGCTCACGTGGTCGCCGGGGTTGAACGCGAACATCACCGCCGCCAACGCCTGGATACAGGATCGCGCACTGCCCGAGATCCGCCGGCGGACGCGGGCGCGTCACGCCATCGAAACGTTCGCCTATGGCAATTTCCGCAATCAGGAACCCGATTCACTGGTGCTTGGCTGGGTCACATACGAATCGGTGCCGCGATTCGGCAGCAACTTGATGGGCATGTCACGGCTCTCGATCCTGAGCGAGGCGTACAGCAACGACACCTTCGAACGGCGAATCGCGGCAACCTACGCGTTCGTGGTCGAGACAATCCGTTACATGGTGGCGCACCGGGAGGACACGCGGCGGGTACTCGCCACCACGACCCTGGCTCGCCCCGATTCGGTCGTCATTCGCAGCACCTTTGCGCCGCCGCGCCGCGACACCGTCATTGCCGAGATCACCCGCGCCGCCGGCGACGGTGCCGGCCCTTTCGCGCGGCGCGTGCGCACGGGCGAGATGCGGCGCGTGGTGATGCCGGTCGTCGACCGGTTCATCGCCACGCGGCGCGAGGCGATCCCGGTGGCGTATGCGCTCGACCCGCAATGGACCGACGTGGTCGAACGGCTTCGTCGGCAGGGGATCGTGGTGGAGCAGCTCCAGCAGCCATGGACCGGCAGCAGCGAGCGGTTTGTCGTCGATTCCGCGGTGCTCTCGCCGCGCCCGTTCGAAGGTCACCGGATGATGCGGGTCGAGGGATCATGGACAGCGGCCGCCAGCGATTCCCTGCCAGCCGGTATCTTCTTGGTCCCGACCGCACAGCGATTGGGCATGGTGGCGGCGTTTCTCCTCGAGCCGGCGTCGGAAGACGGATACACCACCTGGAACTTCTTCGATCGGGCGCTCCGCGTGCGGGCCGCGCACCCGGTTCGGCGGCTCTCCGTCATTCCGTCGGTACCCCGCACCCTCGTCCCCTGACTCCGGAGTGATACGGATGCTCAATGCCGGCATGATGGCCCCAGATTTCACGCTTCCGTCGTCGGATGGCGGGGCGGTCAACCTCGCCGCCCTGCGTGGCGCACCGGTGGTGGTCTACTTCTACCCGAAGGACGACACCTCCGGCTGCACCACGCAGGCGTGCGAGTTTCGCGATTCGTGGGCCGCGGTGCAGGCAACCGGAGCGACGATCCTCGGCGTGTCGCCCGATGGTCTCGCGTCGCACGGGAAGTTTCGTGACAAGTTCAACCTGCCCTTCCCACTCCTCGCAGACGAGGACCACGCCGTGGCTGCGGCGTACGGATCGTGGGGCGAGAAGTCGATGTATGGTCGCAAGTATCTGGGAATCATCCGCAACACGTTCGTGATCGACGCGCAGGGTGTCGTGCAGCACGTGTTCGAGAAGGTCAAGCCGAAGGGACACGCTGCCGAAGTGCTGGCGGTGCTCGAACGCTGACCGCCACCGCACAGGAGAGAACCACCATTCGCACCGCATCGCTCGTCCTCATCGGCACCCTCGCCATCGCGGGGTGTGCCCGCACGACTTCCCGCCCGGCACCATCCACTCGCTCGTCCACCGTGATCCTGGGAACCTTGCCGGGCGAGACCCACCTTTCGAACATCCGCCAGCTCACCTTTGGCGGCAACAACGCCGAATCTTACTTCTCGCACGACGGGAAGTGGCTGACGTTCCAGCGCCAGGACAGCGTCGGTCGTGGTTGCGACCAGCAGTACGTGATGCGGATCGACGGTTCCGGGTTGCGTCGCATCTCCAACGGGGAGGGGCGCACGACCTGCGGCTACTTCATCGATGGTGATCGTCGCGTGATCTACAGCTCGACCCATGGCCACGACCCCGCGTGCCCGGTGCCGCCCGACCGTTCGCTCGGGTATGTCTGGCCGATTGGGCACTTCGAGTTGTACACGGTGAAACCGGACGGCACGGACCGGCGTCAGGTCACCCGCAATGGCGCGTACAATGCGGAGGCGACGGCTTCACCCGATGGCAAGCGGGTGATTTTCACGTCGACCCGCGATGGCGACATCGAGCTCTACGTGATGAACATCGATGGCAGCAACGTGCGCCGGATCACCACCCGGGTCGGCTACGATGGTGGCGCGTTCTTCTCGCCCGATGGCTCGAAGATCGTGTGGCGGGCGCAGTACCCGGTGACCGCCTCCGACACCGCCGACTATCGCAGACTACTTGGTGAGCGCCTGGTCCGCCCGTCGCATCTCGAACTGTGGGTGGCCGATGCCGACGGCACTGACGCGCGGCAGGTGACATCACTTGGTGGGGCCAACTTCGCGCCGTTCTTTCATCCAGATGGCAAGCGGATCATCTTCGCGTCCAACTATCAGGATCCGCGAGGTCGGGAGTTCGATCTCTACATGGTGAAGACCGACGGCACGGCCATCGAGCGAATCACCCGCTCTCCCGATTTCGACGGCTTCCCGATGTTCTCGCCGGATGGTCGGCACCTCGTGTTTGCATCGAACCGGAATGGCCGGACCGACGGAGAGACCAACCTCTTCATCGCAGATTGGAAGGAGTAGGCATGGCAGAACCGACGGGACGGGGTGCTTCACTGGGCCGGTGGTTCCTCGAATGGACCAAGTCGATTGCGGTGGCACTCGTCGTGTGGCAGGTGCTGCGCATCTTCCTGCTCGAGGCATTCCGTATTCCATCGGGCAGCATGCAGAACACGCTCCTCGTCGGTGATTTTCTCTTCGTCAACAAGTTTCTCTACGGCGCAGAGGTGCCGTTCATCCACAAGCGGCTCCCCGCGGTGCGTGAGCCGGCGCGCGGAGACATCATCGTCTTCGACTCGGTCGAGGAGGGTTCGGAGGACGTCAAGATCGTGAAGCGCCTGATCGGTACCGAGGGTGACACGCTTGAGATGCGCGGCGGGGTCGTGTATCGCAATGGCGAAGCGCTCGTGGAACCGTACGCAGTCAACAGCGATCCCCTCCGGAGCGAGGAGCCGATGATGCGCGCCCGGATGCGGGACTGGCAGACGCAGCATTATGCTGGCGCGGTGCCGCTGGGCTACTCGCCCGACCTGCACGACTGGGGTCCCGTCGTCGTGCCGGCGGAATCGCTGTTCGTGATGGGCGATAATCGCGATGGCTCGTACGATGGACGCTATTGGGGATTCCTGCCCCGGATCAATGTTCGGGGCCGTCCGCTCCTGGTGTATTTCTCCTACGACCAGGAAAGCTGGAAGTCCTTCCCGTTCCTGACCGAGGTGCGCTGGGACCGCTTGTTCAGCACGCCGAACTGACCCATCACCGTGCCGCCTCGTCGACCGTGCCGTAGACGGGGCGCATCACGATCGCGACGACCAGTCCGATGGCGGCGAGCGCAGCCGATGTCCGGAACGCGGTCTCTGCGCTCCGGGACTGCATCACCAGCCCCGCCACGATCGGACCGACAATCCGTGCCATTGACGATGCGCTCTGGGTGACGCCGAGCACCCGCCCCTGGCGGGCGGCATCGGTGAAACGGGACACCAGGCCGACCATCGAGGGACCGGTCATCCCGAAACCCGCGCCGAGCAACGCCAACACGCCGTAGAACAGCACCCCGGGTTTCCCAATTGCGCCGACGATCGGAACGAGGAAGAATCCGGTCGCGAGCATCGCGGTGCCGAGGCGGGCGACCCGTGTCTCGCCGAGTCGTGTGACCAAGCGCCCAAGAAGTCCGCCCTGCACGATCGCGGTCACCAGGCCGACGAATGCAAACCAGTAGCTGACCATGCTGCGCGTGGCCCCGAACCGAAGTTCGCCGAACAGCGGGAACACCACGTACATGACGCTGAATGCGATCGTCGCGGCGAAGAGCACCGCCACCGGCGGTCCTATGGCGCGCCACGGTAGCGGGACATGCCGCGCCGGCGGTCGGCTTGGCGCATGGTGGGACTCGGGCAGCTTGATCCAGGCGAACAGCATGTTGGCCGCGGTGAGCGCGGCCGCCGCATAACCCGGGAGTGCGAGATCGATCGATGACGTGATACCGCCGAGGATCGGACCGACGATGAAGCCCAGTCCGAAGGCCGCTCCCACGATTCCCATTGCCCGAGTGCGGCGCTCCGGCGTCGTCTCGTCGGCGAGGTAGGCTTGGGCCACGTTGATGGTCGCACCCGACCCCCCGTCGAGGAGACGCGACACCAGGAGCAGCGTGAAGCCCGTCGACATTGCGAAGAGAATGTACGACACCACGCTTCCCGCGAGGCCGAGGAGGAGGACGGGACGACGACCGACGCGGTCGCTCACCCGGCCCCAGAACGGCGCAAACACGAATTGCATCGCCGAGTAGGAGGCGACCAGCACGCCGATCAGGAAGGGCGAACTGCCGAAGCGAGCGGCATAGCTTGGAAGCAGCGGCAACACCATCGCGAAGCCGACCACGTCGACAAACACGGTGGCGACCACGATCGGGATGGCGGATCGTACCGGCACAGATGGGTTCATTGGGGGCGGACAATGGTCCTCCCCCGGTCAGCGGTCAAGCTGTTCTCAGATTCGCCCGACGTTCAGTGCGCCACCACCGACCGTTCGACCCGGTCGATGTACGAGACCAATCGGCCACACGCACCACACGCCAGGACGACTCGTCCGGCGCCGGGAAGGCTGAGCTTCGCGCGTCCCGGGGTGCGCTCGATGGCGTCGCTGCCACAGGAGGGACAGCAGAGGGTCTTCGTGTCGCGATCGGCGCTGATGAGGCTCAGGGCCTCGTCGGGGCGAAACTCTTTGACGTGGCGACGTCCCATGGCGGGTGTCCTTTCCACGCTGAAGGACCGGGGAATCCGGACCGTTTCGCGTTCTTTCTAGGTACCGCCCGACAGACGGTCCGTCAAGGGGCGACGACGCCCGACCTTGACGCAGCCGCCCGCCGACGGATAGCTTCGCCCTTTTGCTGGGCCAACCCCAAGGGCTTCCCATGACTGAACTTGCGGCACCGCAGATATCGTCCCTGATGGAAGCTCTCCCCGGAATCGCGCAGGTACTGCGCAGCCCGGTGGCATCGGCCATGGTGTCGCTGGTGCGCGCCGCCGGAGGCCTCGAAGAATTTCGTCATGCCGAGGCTGAAGAACTTCTCAGCTTCGGGGTGCGCCGAAACCTGCTGACGCAGGAGGAAGTCGACGGACTCCTCGCCGAAATTGGCGCCGGTGAGCGGCGCGTCGTGAAGGCGCCGATCAAGATTGCTCCTGCCGCGAAGGCCGTCGCTCCAAAGGAAGTCCGTCCCGCGAAGGCCCCTGTCCCGCTCAAGGCGGCGGCTCAGCCCGCTGCGAAGCCGAAGCCGCTCAAGGCCCCGGCATCGAAAGCCCCGGCATCGAAGGCCCCGACATTGAAAGCCCCGCCTTCGAAGGCCCCGGTAACCAGGGCGTCGGTAGCGAAGTCAGCAAAGGCGCCGAAAGGCTCCCCGGCTGCAAAGGTGCCAAAAGCTTTGAAGGTCACCACCGCCCCCAAGGCGGCGAAGATCTCGGCCCCGCCAAAGGCTGCCAAGGCCGCAAAGTCCGGGAAGTCGGTCGTCAAGCCGAAGACGGCGAAGCCGGCCCCACGGAAGACCGTAGCGAAGGGCGCCAAGCGCCGCTAAACCCGGAAGCCAGTCACGAGTTGATTCAGCCGATCGGCGGTAGCCACGAGCGTGGTCGCCGCCGTCGTGATTTCAACGGTGGCAGAGGTCTGTTCCTCGGCCGAGTCGGTGACGGCCTGTGCCGCGTGGGCGTTGATCTGCGCTGACCGCGCCACATCGGCCGCGGTGGCGGCGAGCCGGTCGGCGAGTTCTCGGTGTGCCGCCGCCTCGCGAGCGACTGTGCCCGCAGCCGCACTGACCTCCTCCACCGACCCGACGATCTCGGCCAATGCGCGAGTGACCCCGCCAGCGACGCCCTCCACCCCCGCCACGCGCTCCTTGCCCGCGCCTACGGTTGCCGCGACCAGTCGAACCTGCTCGTCCAGCGTCGCGACCGTTTTCGCGATTCTTCGCGCACCCTCGGCGCTGGTTTCGGCGAGCTGACGGATCTCTCCGGCGACCACCGCGAAGCCTTCGCCTGCGCCGCCGGCACGCGCCGCCTCGATGGCAGCGTTAAGCGCGAGCAATTCTGTCTGCGCTGCGAGCTGACCGGTGAGCGCCACGAACTCGAGGACGGATTCTGCTGCCGTGGTGAGGCGATCGACTGACGATGTCGTGCGCTCGACCACTTCGTGCAGCTCGAGCAGCGTCTCCGATGCCGCGCCGAGGTGGCCCTGATGGAGGGCTGCGGTGCGACGGATCCCATCTGCCACGGCTACCACCCGCTGGCCCGCACCGGCGCTTCTGGCGGCAGCAGCGCGCAGGTCGCCCAGCAGCGCATCACTCTCGCGCATTCCAGTCGCCTGACGCTCGGCACTCGCTGAGACCTCGCCGATCGCGCGCGACACCTGCGTGGCGCTTTCCGAAAGCTGCTCGGAACGATTGGAGAGCTGCGAGGCGCGTTCGGTCAGCGTCGCAGACACCTCCGCAACACTGCCCACTACGCCACGCAGGCTTTCGCTCATCCGATGCACCGCGGCAGCGAGCAGGCCTAGTTCACGCGGCATGGGACCGAGATCGAGGGGGCGAAGGTCACCGGCACCGACCCGCTCCGTGGCCTCCACCAATCGGCGGAGCGGCAAGATCACGTTGCGCACCGTGGTCACGGCCGACCAGATGCCGATGATCAGCGCAATCATGAACAGGATCCAAATCCAGGTTCGTTTTTGCTCGCTTCCCGTCGCAAGTGCCCTTGCTCGCTCTGCATCGGCCACTTCCTGGACCATGACCAGCTGGTGCATCCCAGCGAGGAGCGAGTCGGCAACGATCGGCCGCCGGACCTCGTCGGCGCCGGCTCCACCCGGAGAGATCAGATCAAGGGTGCTGGCCATGTCCGTGACCGCCCGCAAGGCATCAACCTCCGCTTGGGACGGGTCGAATCGTGTGTACGATTCGACAGACACCCGGATAGTCGCGACGGCCGAGTCGAGACGGGCCCGGTTGCCTTCGGTGGGGAGGAGCGCCAGCACGTCGCCGGTGCGGACCGCATCGACCGCTGCCTGGGTCATGGTCTGCGCCAGAATGGTTCGTTCGCGGAGCGTCCCAAGTTCCTTCTGCGCGTCGCGGTCAAGCGAATTGATCCCGCGTACCCCAATCAGGGTCATCACAAAGACGAGGAGGAGGAGGAGGACGGTGCCGCCGGTGACCCGATTACGGATCGAGGGGAGGTCGTTCACGGGGTGAACGATGCCGCCGCCCGGCGCAAGAATGCAAGTTTTCGGGGCGTGCCTCTCCCGCTGCTGGAGGCTATCTTTGGTGGATGACCACGCCGACAGCACCGGTGATCTGGTGATCCGGATCTTTTCCGGGAACGCTTGACCGCCTCGGCGCATTTCCTACGGGTAAGGTCGCGCACCGGCGCCCTCGTGGCCCAGGTTGCCAAGTAAGCCCCTGTGCAGAGCGCTCTTTCCTCGGCGAGGACGCCGGTGAATTCTTCTCTCGCTACATCGAAGCAGGAATTGACTCGTGAGCAATCGAATCGTTGGACTCATGCTTTCCCTTCTGCTCATCCCGTTCGCTACGGAGCCGCTCGCGGCGCAGGTCACCCCCCCGGGGATCTGGCCGGAGAAACCGCTCAGCGCCGCCCAGAAGGATCTCAAGGATGCGGTGGTGATCCTCCGGGACAGTTTGCGCGCCGTACAAGCCACTTCTGAGCGGCTCGAACGTGCGCATCTCGCGGGGAGCGGCGCCGTGCTCACCTCCAGCGGCCGGTCGCTGGCGGGCGATTGTGCCCGGGCAGCCCGGAACGCCAGCTGGGTTCAGGAGCGGATCCGCGGCTTCTCGACCAGTGAGGAGCGCGGCAATGCCATGCTCGATCGCTTCCGCCGATCGTTGCTCACACTGCAGCGCGACATGACGACGTGCACCACCGATGCATCGGCGGCACTGGGCACCACACCGGACGGAGATCGCTTGGTGAAGATCCGGACAATGGCCCTCAAGGCCACCGCCCGCTACGAAACAATGGTCGAGGAGCTCATGAAGACTCTCGACATCCCGCTTGATCCCAAGGGGCACAAGTCGGCCATCCAGATTTGAGTCGATTCACCAGTTCAGACGCCTGAACAGAAATGTGGGAACTGTGAATACACAGTTCCCACATCGCGTTGATAACTGGGTTAACCACCGCCGCAGAAAGCACTTGAAATCCACATTTGAGTGCACATCGAAGTGACCTAACCCGAATAAAATCAGGCACTTGCGGGATTCCGGCGAGACCATAACTTGGATCTCAGGTGATGGGGCGTTTCGCGCGTTCCATACCTCTCCGATCTGGCGCCTCGGAGAGCCGTGCGAGCGAGTGGTCCGCGAGCCGCTCTGACTCGTAGCGCTGCAAGCTTCTGGTGACGCCCCCGAGCGTGCACCGGCTGTTTGCGAAACGGTCGATCAGCTTGCCTGATCGGCCGTTTCGTCTTGTTCCCCCTCCGCCACCCGACCAAATCCCGTTGGAACTCGCATGAGTCGGCGGTTTTCGGCTCCCCAGACGCCCCGACTCGCGATACGTGCGTCGAGGTTGAAATATTCAGGTGATTCGTACGCTTCGGTGATCGACGCGGTCCCGGCCGAGGCGTCGTCGGCGCGGTGCAGGATGTCTGCCTCGAGCGTGAGGGGGCGCACCGGAGATCCATACTCCAGCTTGCCGTGGTGCGACAGGATGAGGTGGGTCAGCACCATCAGCTCCTCCTCGGTGCAGGGCGGCGCTGCGCAGGCCGCGACAGCATCATGAAGCATCATGGCTCCGAGCACGACGTGGCCGATCATGCGCCCCGGCTCGGTGATCTCGAAGACGCCGGTGTCCCACGCATAGCTGCGGGTCTTGCCGATGTCGTGGAGCATCGCGGCGGCCGCCACCAGCTCGACGTCCGCGTGGGACACCCTTGCCATGGCGACCCCAATCCGGACCACCTCTGTGGTGTGTTGCAGCAATCCGCCCAGCGCGGAGTGGTGGCCGGTTCCGGGCGAACCGGGACACTGCTCATACCCGAGCCTGAAGGTGTCATCGGTGTAGAAGACGTCGAGCACGGCCCGCAGGCGCGGCGCGGTAATGCGTGTGCGCGTGTCGTCGAGGTACTGCCAATAGCGGTCGAGGTCGGCCACGCTCGGGACGAGCTCAGTGAGCGGTACGCTGCCTCGGGGTAGTGGTCGTATCGAAACGGCCTCGAGCTGCCTCGCATCGCGATAGCTGCTCACCTTGCCGACGACCTGGACCAGCATCCCCTTGGTGAGGCCGTGCACCATCTCATCGCGTCCCGCCCAGAACGGTGCAGAATCGATGCGACCAGTTCGGTTGCCGAGCACCAGAATGGTCCGTGCGTGCTCGCCGGAACGGACCTGCACGTCGAGGAGGAGCAGCGGGTGGTGCACATCGGCGCCGATGGCGAGCGTCTTGAAGTCGAGCATGTCGCCCAATCTAGCTCCGCACAGTACCTTCGATCGATGCGCCCCCTCCATGTGCTCCTCCTGGTGACCGACCCGGCGAGGGAGGACGTCGCCGCGTTGCGCGACGCGCTGCGCAGCGCCGGACATGTGACGATCGACAGCACCCGGACGCCGGTACCGCCGGGTGTGACCGACCTGCCGGATTTTGTGGTGTGCGAGGGCGCGGCGGTTCCGGTACCGGAGTCGCTCGACGCCGCGATTGCCCGTCACATGGCCGCGGTGCTGCGCCACACCGGTGGCAACAAGCGCCAGGCTGCGCTCATCCTCGGTGTGGCGCGGTCCACCCTGCTGGCCCGAATCCGCCGCCACGGACTCTGAGGGACATCACGGCGTGATCCGACCAAGTCGGGAGATGATCACCCGGCGACTCGCGCTGCCGCGGGAGACCACCAAGGTCCGATTCGAGGCACCGACCGCGATCCCGGCGCGCCCGAAGACGATTGGTGCCCCAGCGCCGCTCAGGGTCACGCCTGCACTGGCGTTTCCTCCGGATTGCCACGCGATCATCGAGTCGATGCCGTACCGTGCCCAGACGATCCAGCGGGCTGGCATGAGCTCGAGCGACGCATTGCGGTCGAGCCGCACGGCCGCACCCCGCGCGGCGTCAAGCGCGCCGACGATTCGCGCGGCCTCTCCCCGCACGGCGGCCTCGTCGGCTAGGTAGGCCAGCCTCGGCGCAGCGACGGCCACGAGGAGGCCGATCACCACCATGGCGAGGAGTTGGTCGATCAACGTGGTTCCCGAGCGTGACATGCGTCACGATCGCCCAGGCACGGCGCTGAACGCGGCACAGACCGGCGCAGCGCGGCACCCGGAATCGCGGTGGTTTCTGGTTGCCCCGCGTGCGTTGTCGCGGGATACTTCGCTGGATCATTCCTACGGCACCATCATCCCCGAACCAGGAGCCTCGATGGGCAGCGTGATTTTCCTCGTCGTCATCGCCGCGGTTGTCTTATGGACGATCTCGGCTTTCAATCGCCTGATCGGTCTCAAGGGCCAGGTGGCGAATGGCTGGAAACAGATCGACGTCCAGCTTCGGCGCCGGCACGACCTGATCCCGAACCTGGTCGACACTGTGAAGGGGGCTCTGCAGTTTGAACGAGACACGCTCGAGGCTGTGATCTCGGCGCGAAGCCGCGCGGTGTCAGCCACGGGCGTCGCGGAGACAGCGCAGGCAGAGGGTGCGCTCACCCAGGCGCTGGGTCGGCTCTTTGCGGTCGCCGAGGCATATCCCGACATCAAGGCGCTCGGAAATGTCGGCCAGCTCCAGGAAGAATTGGCCACGACAGAGAACCGGATCGCCCTCGCGCGGCAGCATTACAACGACGTGGCAACGCAGTACAACGTCGTGCAGGCCCAGTTTCCGACGATGCTGGTGGCCGGACTCGCCAAGGCGTCGCCTGCGGAGCTTTGGGAGATCACCGACCCCGGTGAGCGCGATGTTCCACGGGTCGACATCTCGGTGCGCTGATTTGTGATGGAGAGCACACCACGCCGGTTCCGAGTCAGGCCTCGGCGTGGTCGTCGATGAACACCAGTGCGCCACGTCGAGTCACGACCGCTTCAAGCGCGGCATGCACCGCGGGATCGATCACGGTTCCGACCAGATCTTGCATGCGTGAGGCTGCCTCGGCGGGGTTCATCTTTTCCTGGTAGGGACGCGGGGTGGTCAGTGCGTCGTACACCTCTGCCGCGCCCAGGATCCGTGCTCCGAGCGGGATCGATGCCCCCGAAAGTCCGTCAGGATACCCGGTGCCATCGCACCGCTCGTGATGCGAGCGGACATACGCGATCACCTCGCGAAGGTGCGTGAGCGGCGCGAGAATCTGCGCCCCGATCAGCACATGCGTTTTGACGTGATCGTATTCCTCCCCGGTGAGTGCGCCGTGCTTCCCGAGCACATTTTCGCGAATCCCGATCTTGCCGATGTCGTGCAACCGCCCCGCAGTGCGGACCAGCTCGACTTGCTCGTCGTTCATCCCCAGTTGCGAGGCGACGGCCGCGGAGAGATCGGCGATGCGGGCGGAGTGGCCTCGGAGATAGGGATCCTTTGCCTCGAGGGCATTGACCAGCGCTTCGAGCGTCGCAACCGACACCCGCTCCAGGTTGCCGCGTTCACGGCGCAACTCGGCGCCGCGCTGCACGATCTCCTGCTTGAGCCATGCCTGCGTCTGGGCCTGCTCAATCATGTCGCGTCGTCGGGCGAGGGCACGGGTGATCGCCCGCTCAAGGTCGGGAAGGTCGACCGGTTTGACGAGGTAGTCCATCGCGCCACGTTGCATGCAGTGTGCTGCGGCCTGGGCGTCGTTGATCGCGGTAAGCATCAGGATGGCCGCGTGGGGCTCCTCCTCGAGCAGCTTCGGCACCAAGTCGAGGCCGGACGCGTCGGGAAGCGCGACGTCGAGCAGGATGCAGCCCACCTTGCGGCGTCGCACCTCGGCAAAGGCAGCGGCACTGGTGGACGCGAGAGCGACCTCATGGCCCAGCCCGGTGAGGAACTTGGCGACCGCGCTGCGCACTGCATCATCATCGTCGATAATTAGCGTGGTGACGAGCGCGCTTTCGGGGGGCATTGCTTCGGTCGACTGTGTCATTCCGACTCCGGGGGCTGGCGATGTCCTGCCGAGTTACCAATCCTAATAGGCCGATCGGCGCACGAGATCAAACCCGGAAACCGCGGGCGTCTTGGTTCGTAGGAAGGCGGGGCGGCCGGCCGGCAGCCGGCATTACCTTCTGGATCCTCAACTTTTGCAGGGAGTTCCGATGATGCGAGCAAGTCTGTTCGCCGTGACGCTCTTGGTCACGAGCGCCGGCGCCGCTGTTGCCACGACAGGCGATTGGCCGGACAACGTACTGCCGGGTTTTGGACGGGCAGTGGCCATTGCCGGCGATCAGGCCTTTGTGGGCGAACCGCTCGTGGCCGGGAAGCCAGGCCTGGTGCATACCTTTCGCCGCGCCGCATCGGGACGCTGGGTCGCAGGTGCCGACCTCATGCCGGCCAGTGGGACCGGTTCTGCGTTCGGGACGGGACTCGCGACCGACGGACGCACACTGCTGGTGGCCGAACAGGGTGACAGCGGTCGTGGTGGTGTCCACGTGTTTCGCGCTGGTGCAGATGGCAAGTGGGTGGCTGCTGGAAAGCTGGGTCCGGCGTCGCCCGAAGCGCGGTCAGGCTTCGGCGTATCACTGCTGGTGGCCGGCGACTGGGCCTTCATTGGCCAGCCCGGTCCTATCGCTTCGAGCACAGGTGCCGTTCACCTCTTTCGGCGCGGCTCCGACGGCAACTGGACCGCAGCTGGCACCCTCCCGGCGGCGTCGCTCGCCAAGGGTGATTCATTCGGTGCGTCGCTCGCTGCCTCAGGTGACGTGATCGCGGTGGGCGCGACCGGTCGCAATGCCGGTAAGGGCGAGATCCTGATCTTCCGTCGCGGCACCGACGGCGCCTGGACGCAACAGGCCGCTGTCTCCGGTCGCACCACGCCAGACAACGGCCGCTTGGGCACCACGCTTGCCTTCAGTGGCGACCGCCTCGTCGCGGGTGCACCCACCGCGGCGTCGTTCAACGGCTTCGTCGTGATCTTCCAGCGCGATGCCAAGAGCGGCAACTGGGTCGAGCGGACCGCGGTCCGGCCTTTTGAGGTGAGCGCCAACGGTTTCGGATCCTCGTTTGCCACTGTTGGCGACGAGCTCTGGATCGGCGCACCGCGGAGCGATCGTACCGGCCGGATCTACCGGATGCATCGGGACAAGGCGGGCTCCTGGACCGGTCTCACCAAGCTCGCGGTCGATTCGGTTGAGGTGTCGTCACAGTTCGGCGCCACCATGGCAGCCGACGGCAACAATGTGATCGTCGGCATGCCCGGCGACGGTGGTGGTGAGGGTACGGTCAAGTTTCTGGCCCGCACCCCGACCGGTGGCTGGGTGGCGCGGGGCACGTTCTTTCCGCCGTCGAATGAGTTTGCGCGCGTTACCGGGAGCGAGGTGCGCTGCGCCGATGGCGTGGCCAACAAGTTCGAGTGCGGCAATACCGGGTTGCTGTCGTTCCTGCCGATCTCCGAGATCGGTGGCAAGCGTGGCACTCACATGAACGACAACTGGGGATGGACCGATCCGGAAACCGGCAAGGAGTACGCGATCCTGGGCCGGACCGATGGCACGTCGTTTGTCGACGTGTCGAATCCGTCGGCGCCGCGCTACCTCGGTGACCTGCCGAAGACCGAGGGCTCGCCGTCGGCCGCATGGCGTGACATGAAGGTCTACAAGAACCACGTGTTCATCGTGGCGGACAATTCCGGTGATCACGGGATGCAGGTCTTCGACCTCACCCACCTCCGCACGGTTCGCACGCCGCAGACATTCACCACCGATGCGCACTACACCGGCATCGCGAGCGCCCACAACATCGTGCTCAACGATGAGAGCGGGTTCGCCTACGCCGTGGGCGCCTCGTCGGGTGGCGAGATCTGTGGTGGCGGGCTGCACATGATCGATGTGCGCGATCCGCGTCATCCCACGTTTGCAGGCTGCTTCTCCGATTCGAAGACGGGCAGGTCCGGCACCGGCTATAGCCACGATGCGCAGTGCGTCACCTACAAGGGCCCTGACGAGAAGTACAAGGGCCACGAGATCTGCATGGGCTCGAACGAGACAGCGATCTCGATCGCCGACGTGACCGACAAGAAGAATCCGGTTGCGATCTCTCGCGTGAGCTACCCGAACGTTGCCTACGCCCACCAGGGATGGCTCACCGACGACCACCGCTTCTACTACCTCAACGATGAGGGCGATGAGACCGAGGCGAAGGGCGAGGCCGCCAAGGGCACGCGCACCCTGGTGTGGGATGTGAGCGACCTCGACGATCCGGTGCTGGTCAAGGAGCACGTCGGCACATCGCGAGCCATTGACCACAATCTCTACGTCAAGGGCAACCGGATGTATCAGGCCAACTACACGTCCGGCCTGCGGATCCTCGACATCAGTGACCCGCGCAACCCGCGGGAGGTCGGCTTCCTCGACACCCACCCGGGTGATGACGGTTCGCCGAGCTTCAACGGAGCCTGGAGCACGTACCCGTACTTCAAGAGCGGCACGATCATCGTGACCAGCATCGGCGAGGGCGTGTTCTTCGTCCGCGATCGCAGTCAGGCTGTGCCGTGAGAAATGCCCTGGTGGGGGCCGCAGCAATACTGCTCGCGGCCTGCGCCGGGGGCGCGGTCGCCCCCGCCGGGGCACCTGGCCCGGCGGGTGGCGCCAAGCTGTATGTGGTCAATCAGGGTGGCGCCACCATATCGGTGATCGACCAGCAGCGCCTGGTGGTCGACACCGTGCTAGATCTTCGCACTATGGGCTTCACGGCCAATGCGAAGCCGCATCACGTGGCCGTCGAGCCCGACGGCTCGTTCTGGTATGTATCGTTGATCGGCGATGGTCGTGTGCTCAAGCTTGATCGCGCCAACCGCGTGGTCGGACAGGTGAACATGGAGACACCGGGGCTGCTGGCGCTCGACCCGGTGCACGATTCGCTCTACGTCGGCCGGTCAATGACAGCGGTCAACCCGCCGCGCTCGCTCGGGGTTATTTCCCGCAAGAACTTTGCTCTGGTCGACGAACAGGAAGTCGTACTGCCGCGCCCGCATGCGCTGGTGGTCACCCCCGACGGCAAGTGGGTGCACACCGCCTCGCTTGCCGAGAACCGGATCGCATCGGTCGAAGTGGCCACCGGTCGAGTCACCCTCACGACCATCAACGGCGGACCGCGCTCGCTGGTACAGTTCGCCATCTCGCCCGACGGCCGGACGATGGTGGCCGGTGGTGAGCTGTCGAACACCGTGCTCGCGTTTGACCTCACCAGGCCGCCGCCGATGCAGCCGGTGCGCGAGATCCAGGCTGGCGCCAAGCCGTGGGATCCGATGTACCGCCCCGGTGGTCGCACGCTCTTCACCACCATTCTCGCCGACAACGCGCTCGCCGAGATCGATGTCGCGTCGGGCACCGTGCTCCACACAATCACCGGCATGATGGCGCAGCCCTACGGACTAATCATCCGTGCTGACGGTCGGTACGCGTTCGTGGTCAACCAGAACTCCGGCGCGCTCAAGCCCGGCGAGAGCGGCCACGCCATGCACGGCATGGCCGGCGGCGGCAGTACCACCGATGGCTGGCTCACCGTGATCGACCTCGTCACCGGTGAAGTGGTGAAGACGTTGATGCTCGGCGCCGGTCCCACCGGCGCGGGCTCGGCGGGAGCGCGATGAAGCATCTGGGTGTGGCGCTGGCCCTCGGGCTTGGCGCCTGCGCACCGGCCACCGCTGGGGCACAGTTCGTCCCGCACGCCGCCCGGATCATGGTGCAGGATCGTGACGGCCACCCGATGCCCCATCCGTTTCTCGGTGGGTTCGACGTGCCCCGGCCGCAGCTGGTGGACATCGACGGCGACGGCGACCTCGACCTCTTTCTCCAGGAACGCAGCGGCGAGATCATCTACTTCGAACACGTGGGCGATGCCTGGACCTGGCGCACTGACCGGTTCCAGGATCTCGATGTCGGCGAGTGGTACCGCTTTGTCGACCTCGACGGTGACGGCGATGCAGATCTGCTCGGCGAGGCGCGATTTGGCTACATCAAGGCGTGGCGCAACGCCGGCACGCGCACCGCACCTCGATTCGCGGTGGCCAGTGACTCGCTCCGCGATTCGGATGGCGCGCCGATCTTTGCCGACCGCCAGAACATCCTCAACGTGGTCGACATCGACTGCAACGGTCGTCTCGACCTCTTCCTCGGCCGGGTAACCGGCACCATTGATCGGTACGAGCAGGACGCGACCGGTGCCGATGGCTTCCCACGCTTCCGCTTGCTCACCGAGAGATGGGAGGGGATCGAGATCGTGGGCCAGGTGCCGGGGAGCCCCGGGATCGTTCCGGAGCGCCCCTCGATGCATGGCGCCAACACGATGGCTTTCGGCGACATCGACGCCGACGGGGACGTCGACCTGCTCTGGGGCGACTTCTTCGAACCCGGCCTGCTGCTGATTCCCAACACAGGTAGCTGCCAGAACCCGTACCTGCGCAACCAGCCGCAGCGTTTTCCGCCGGGCAATCCCCTCAACACCACGGGGTACAATGCGCCGGGTGTAGGCGACATCGACGGCGACGGTGATGTGGATATTGTCATCGGCGTGATCGGCGGTGCGTACACGCCAAGCCAGAGCGGGGTGAATAACCTCTATGTACTCGAGCAGGTCGCACCGGGGAAGTTCGAGGTCAGGACGAGTCGCATGATTCCCACCGTCGACGTGGGCAGCGAGAGCATGCCAGTGCTGGCCGACCTCGACGGCGACGGCGACCTCGACCTCCTGATCGGCAACAAGATTTCCCCGGACGACATCACGTCGGCCGAGATGATCCTGTTCGAGAACGTCGGGACCCGCGGCACGCCGGTGCTGCGGGAACGCGGCCCAATCGGCGTTCGCGGTGAATTTCACTTCGCGCCCGCTGTGGCCGACCTCGACGGCGACGGCGTTCCGGAACTAGTAGTGGGAACATGGCGGGACCGGGTGATGCTGTACCGGAACTCCGGCACGCCGGCCGCGCCGACCTGGACCTTGACCGACAGCGGTCTGGTGGTGATCACCCGCGGCAGCAACACCGCTCCCACTCTCGGTGACCTGGACGGTGATGGAGATCTCGACATGCTGGTCGGCGAGGCATCCGGGGCGCTCAACCTCTACCGCAACACCGGCACGCGCACCGCGCCAAGGTTCGAGCTGGTGAGCGATACGTTTCAGGGCATCGATGTGGGACGGCGCAGCACGCCGCACCTCGTCGACCTCGATGGCGATGGCACGCTCGAACTGCTGATCGGATCAGAAGACGGCACCATTCAGGTGTGGCGCAACGCGACGCGTGACGGTGAGATCCGGTTCGTGCTCGACCCCGCCATCCGGATGACGGGCGATGCATACTCGTCGGTGGCATCGGGGGATCTCGATGGCGATGGTGTAATCGACCTGCTGGTGGGCGCGGTCGCGGGGGGATTGCGGCTGATTGGTGCGCTGGAGCACGCGGGGCCCGCCAAACCCTGATCCTGATACCGCTCGCGGGCGGCGCGACCGGCCCTGCGTGCCGCCGCTCACCTACACAAAATCGACCGTGATCCGCTCCGGAATGATGCCGGCGTCAGCGGCGCGATCGAGCAGCAACTGCACCGCCTCGCGCCCTCTCGGGCCGTAATCCACTGTCCAATCGTTCACGTACATCCCCACGAAGGCATCGGTGCGTTCGTCCGAGATGCCCCGGTTGTATCGGGCAGCGTGGGCGAGCGCGGCGTCACGATGCGCCAACGCGTACTCGATACTCGCCCGGAGGTCGCGCGAAACCTGCGCGATCACTTCTGCGCCCAGGTCGCGCCTGACGACATTGCCGCCGAGCGGAAGGGGCAGGCCGGTGTCGGCGAGCCACCAATCGCCCATGTCGACCCAGAGATGGAGCCCGTCGTCGGCGTGGGTGAGTTGACCCTCATGGATCAGCAGACCGAGGTCGACGTCGCCACGATGGAGTGCGGGCTCGATCTGGTCGAACGCCATCACCACCGGTTCAAATTCAGGCTGCCAGAGTCGCAGCGCGAGGTACGCCGTGGTGAGCAGGCCTGGCACGGCGATCCGTTGTCCTCGAGCTGCGGCACGCGGGTCGTCGGGCGCCGGCTTGGGCGAAACCAGTCGCGGACCGTATCCATCGCCCATCGATGAGCCGCTGGAGAGGAGCGCGTAGTCGCGGGCGATGTACGGATAGGCGTGGATCGAGACCGCCGACACATCGAGTTCACGGCGCCGGGCGCGGTGATTGAGGGTCTCGATGTCCTGGAGTTCGTGCTCGTAGCGGAGCTCCCCGGTGTCGAGCTTCCCCTCGGCGAGCGCGTAGAACATGAACGCGTCGTCGGAATCGGGGCTGTGCGCCACCCGGATCACTTGGGTCACTGGGCAGCTCCAATCGATGTCAGGTAGGCATCGAGCATCGGCCGATGGTGGGTGTATTCCGGCTGCGGCTTGTCGACCTCCGTCGCGTAGTGATTGCGAAAGTCCTGTTGCGCGGCGCGGAGAGCGATGCTGTCACCCTCGAAATCAGCGGCGAGCCCGCGGATGTAATATGCCGTCAGGTTGCCGGGCGAAGCTGTGAGGATCGAGTCGGCGAGCGCCCGCGCCGACGGGAAGCGGCCCACCAGCAGGTGCAGGGCAGCCATGTGGTAGCGGGCGTCGATGTCCCGCTCGGTGGCCGGGAGCATGTTGTACGACTCGGCGGCCATGTCCCAGAACTGGATCACGGTGTTGGTGTCACTGCGTTCAGCGGCACTGATCACGCGGTCGTGCAGTCGATCGAACCGTTCCCGTGGGGACATCGACGAGATGTCAGGCGGCGTCCCCGTGGGCGCGGTTCCTGTTGTCGCGGCGTTGCCCGCGTTCGCCATCGATGGCGCCTTGGGGTCTTCGCGATGCGTGGCCGCCCATGCCACCGCGCCCACCGATGCGACGATCAGCACCATGGCCACGATCCACGGCGTGGGACTGCTGCGTGGCGTCGGGACCATACCCGTTGCTGGAGGGCCGCCACCGGGGGCGGCCACGCCACACCGATGACAGAACCGCGCACCCGGGCCCAGCTCGGCGCCGCAGCCCACGCAAGTGCCGGGCGTGAGGGTCGCGCCGCACGTGGCGCAGAAGTTTCCGCTGGCCGTGTTGCCGCATCGGCCACAGGTGCTGGGCGCGCTCAAGCTGTTGCTCCGGGTCTCGGGTCGTCGGTCGACGCGCCTGCCGAGCGCATCCCAGCGCCGAATATAGTCCGCATCGGATGGTCGTCCGCTGGCGCTCGCTGGCCTTCCTCGCTACCCTTTGGAATCTTTCTCCCGGCACTGATGACCACAGCATCGACGGACACCATCGACCTCTCGAATGCCGACCACATGGGCGACCTCGCCCGGGGCGGCACCACGTGGTCGGTGCATCTCGAGACCCGGCAGGACGGCCCCATCGCAGCGGGGAGGGTTCACTTCGTGGCCGGCGACGTGCGCCGCAGCTCCGCATGGATCTTCCGCGAATGGAGCGTGCAGGACGTGAAGGCCCGCTTTGCGGAATTCTCGCCTCTGGAGCTCTGGCGCCTGCTCGAGAGCCTGAGCTGAGCTGATCGGCGTGCCTCGTCAGGCGCTGTTCACGGCGCTGATCGTTCTTCTGGCTCCCCCGTCGCTGGTGGCGCAGGCTCCGGGCGACTCAGTCCCGGTCGTCTCCCGCATCACGCTCGATCGCCGCAACATCTTCGATGACAGCGACCGCTCGTGGGTCACCCGCATCGTCAACCGACTCCACATTCGAACCCAGGCATCAGTGATCCGGCGTGAGTTCCTCTTCCGCACGGGGGAACCGTACGACTCGGCGCTGGTGGCGGAGACGGCGCGGAACCTCAGGCGTTTCGGCGTATTCCGCGACGTCTCGATCGACAGCGTCCGGACCGATTCCGGTGTCACCGTCGCCGTGACAACGCGCGACGGGTGGAGCACGCGACCCGATTTCCGGTTCCGTTCCACCGGCGGATCGATCGTCTACACCGCCGCGCTGATCGAGGACAACCTCCTGGGCACCGCCACCCAGACACAGGTGCTCTACCGCAAGGACCCGGATCGCACCACGACTATTCTCGGGTTCCGCAAGCGCCGCCTCTTCGCTGGGAAGGTCGGCGTCGCGGCGACGTTCTTCAACCGCAGCGACGGCGAGCTGTTCAACGCGACGACATCGTATCCGTTCTTTTCCCTCACGTCACCGTTCGGTGGATCGGTGACGTTCGACACCCGTCGCGAAAGAGTGCTTCGGTTTCGCGGGGGTCTCGCAGACACCGCCAGCGACACGCTGCAGCGGCGCTACGTGCTGGGCCGCGTCGAGGCGGCGCGGGCACTACGCGCGTCGAGCGCGGGCTACCTGCGGGCTGGCGTGCTCGCACAACTGCGGCGCGACGACTACGCCGGCCAGACGGTGTACGATGCGGTGGGCCTCGCCCGCACCGTCACCGGTGCGGTGGGCGGCTTCACGGAGTGGCGTCAGGCGAAGTTCCTCGAGGTCGAAGGGTACGAGAGCTTCGGTCGCAGTGAGGACGTCGATCTCAGCCGCGTTATCCGTTTCTCGGTATTGCTGGCGCCCCGAGCGTTCGGGTACGACCGTGACGGCGTCGCACCGGGCATTGCCATGCACGCAGGGCGGTCATTCGGGGGCGGCTTCGGCGTGGCGGATGTAGCGGCCAGTGGATTGTTCAGCAGCGCCGGGCTCGATTCGGGGCAGGTGTACCTCGGGCTGACGGCAGTGTTCCTTCCGTCGAGCCGCCATCATGTCGTGGTGCATGCCGATGTCGGCGCGCTTTCCCGCCCCGCCCCCGGAAGCGAGTTCGACCTCGGCCTCGGAACCGGCCCTCGTGCCTTTCAGGAACATGCCTTCACCGGCGACCGACAGTATACCGCCACGGCGGAATACCGATACACTGTGGCGCGGGATTTTCTCGACGTCACGGGGATCGGCCTCGCCGGTTTTGTCGACCATGGCGGTGCATGGTGGCAGGGAGAGAAACGTCGTACCGGTTGGGATGCAGGGATCGGAGTGCGCCTCGGGGCCTCCCGCGCTCCCGATCAGGAGGCCACGCGCATCGACATCGCCCGGCGATTTGCCACCGATCGCGAACCCGCTGGATGGGTGCTTGTAGTGGGTAAGGGATTCACGTTCTCGACCTCGACGCGCAGCCGCTGATTCCGGCGCGTCGCGCCCCATGGCGCATTGGCGGCTGGAGTGCCCGATGACAACCCCGAACCCCGCGAAACCGGTCGGCCTCATCCAGCGATGGGCACTGCCCGGCATCTTCATCATCATGGCCATTACCGCCCTGCGCTTGGCGAGTGCGCTGCTGCTGCCGGTCGCGGTGGCCGCGCTCTTCGCGCTGCTCCTCGCGAAACCGGTGCGGTTTATGGTGCGTCGGCGGGTTCCGGCTAGCCTCGCGGCTGGCGTGGTGGTGTTCGGCACCGTGATCGTGTTCCTCACCATCATGTACCTCTTCGCGGCACCGGCCGCCTCGTGGATCGAGCGGGCGCCGCGTACCCTCACCGCGGCACAGGTGAAGATCAACCGCCTGATGAAGCCGATCGAAAAGCTGCAACGCACTGCCGAGAAGGTCGAGCAGATCACCAGCACGGACAAGGGTCCCGTTCGCTCTGTCAAGGTTGCCGAGGCCGGCTTGTTGTCGAAGGTGTCCGGTAGCACGTTGCATTTCCTGGGCAGTTTTGCGACGGTGGTTTTCCTGAGCTTCTTCCTGCTGGCTCAAGGGGAGCGGTTCCGTGAAAAGGTCGCAGAGTTCATGCACCGACGACACCACAGCAACGTCCAGGACATGCTGCGCGACATGCAGGCGCAGATGTCGACGTACCTGTTGACCGCTGCGATGATCAACGTCGGCGTTGGGGTCTGCACCTATGGGGCGCTTCTGCTGATCGGGATGCCCAACCCGGGGCTCTGGGGCGTGCTCGCCGGCGTGCTCAACTTTCTGCCCTACATCGGTGCGATCGCGACGATGGTGGTGATCGGTCTCGCCGGCATCGTTTCGTTCGACGCCCCTTCTCAGGCGCTGATGGCGGTGGGGGCGTTTTTTGTGATCAACCTCATCGAGTCGAACCTCGTAACACCCACCCTGATGGGACGCCGTCTCCCGCTCAATCCCGTAGCGCTGTTTCTTGGCTTCCTCTTCTGGGGCTGGGTCTGGGGCATCACCGGCGCCGTCCTCGCTGTGCCGCTCACGGTGATGGTGAAAGTGATCGTCGACCGGATCCCCTCGCTGGAGCCGCTCGGCGTCTTGCTCGATTCCTGACGAAACCCCGGGAATGCGGGTGGCGTTTATTATCTCTGGGCACTGTCCGCCCCACGGTTCCACGTTTGAGAGAGGTGTTTGATGCCGAGGTCCCTGGTTGCTGTCGCTGCTGCAGTGCTCCTCGCCGCTGGTACCTGGCACCTGAGCCTCGTCAGCGCGTTTCCTGGCAAGGATGAGGTGGTCGCCGTACCGCTGTCCAAGGTGGCCTTGACCTTCTCGGCGCCGGTCAACATCAAGCTCTCGGCGGTGTCGATCCTTGCCCAGGATTCGACCGAAGTCGCCAAGCTCTCCGTAACCCCGGGGACAAAGCCAACGATCGTCGAAGGCAAGCTCGCACGCCCGCTGCCAGCGGGCCGGTATCTGGTGCGATGGCGCACCGCCGGCGCAGACGGCCACGCGATTCGCGGAACCCACGCATTCGCGATTAACCCGGTCGAGTGATGCGCGTCAGCACGGCCGCGATCGCCGCACTGGCGATCGCCGCCTGCGCACCCGCTGCGCCCATCGCATCGGGTCCGTTTCGGGGCGCAGAGCTGGATCGTCCGCTGCCCAAACCGCCGTTGGTGTTCACGGATTCACACGGCCAGCCCTTCGATCTCGTGCAGGCCACCGCCGACCGCGTGACCCTCCTCTTTTTCGGTTACACACACTGCCCCGACATCTGTCCGGTCCATCTCGCCAACATCGCCGCTGTGCTCGACAAGCTGCCGGACGACGTGCAGCGGGAAGTCACGGTCGTGTTCGTCACCACCGATCCCGCCCGCGACTCGCTCGCCGTGCTCGACCGCTGGATCACCGGCTTCGATCCGCGATTCATCGGACTCACCGGTGACAGCGCCACAATCGCCGAGGCTCAGGCACAACTTGGCTTGATCCCGGCGCGTCGCACCGCCGCGCAGGAACGCAATCATTATGGCGTCGGTCATGCGACGCAGGTCATCGCCTTCACGCGAGACGGTCTCGCCCGTGTACAGTATCCGTTCGGGACCCGCCAACGCGATTGGGCGGCGGACATCCCGAAACTGGTCGAGTTCGGTCGCCCACCGGGTGCGGGAACGGAGTAGCGATGCAATGGTGGTGTGCCGCCACGGGTGAGCCGTGGAGCTGGAGTTGGCAGTGGTATCCCGGGGTACATCTCGCCGTCCTGGTGCTGGGCATCGTCTGGTATCGGCTCGGCCGCGCGCAGCAGTGGTCCTCACGGCCATGGGGATGGTTTTTCACCGCCGTCGTGGCACTGCTGGCGACGCTTGACTGGCCGGTCGGAAAACTGGGCGCCGGCTACCTCGCGTCCGTGCATACCCTGCAATTCCTGCTGCTCACACTCCTTGTCGCTCCCGCGCTGCTCCGGAGCATCCCGGCCGACGGCTGGCAACGCCTCGCGACCCCGGGCTCCCGATCATTCAGCGCATTGCGGTTTCTCGCCCACGCCCTCATCGCACTGGTCGCCTACGACACGTTGGTTGTGATTACCCATTTTCCGGCGGTGGTCGACGGGGCAATGCAGACGCAACTCGGATCGTTTGCGATTGACCTCGCGTGGCTGGTGGCAGGGCTGCTGCTCTGGTGGCCGATCGCAGCGCCGGCCTCTCTCGGGCGACTCGGCATGTTCGGCAAGATGGGATATCTCTTCGCCGCCACGATCGTACCGACCATTCCCGCCATGATGATGGTGTTCAGTGACTGGCCGCTGTACGAGTTGTATGAACTGGCCCCCCGCGTCGTCACGCACTTTTCGGCCAACGACGACATCAAACTTGCGGGCTTGTCGATGAAACTCTTCGGCGATATTCCCCTCTGGATCGCCACAGCCGTCGTATTCTTCAAGGGGACCGCCCATACCCGGAGGATTGCCGGTGCCTGAACGCAGCGCCACGCTCACGCTGAACGCCGATGGCTCGGAATCGACCCACGCGGTGACGACGGTTACAGAGTTCTCGCCGGCGCAGCGCACTCGACGGGCGGTCATCGCGCTCCTGATCGGTGGGGCCGCCGCGGTGGCATTGATCCCGATTCCGATCATCCACCTGCTGGGCATCCCTCTCGCAATCATCGGCGCGATCGTGATCGCCATGAAGCAGCTCCGCGTTGGTGCACGAGTCGGTCGGGTGGCGGTGGCTTGTCCCAAGTGTGCCGCCCCGCAGGCCATCGGTGGCGGGTTCGGGTTTGCGAGCATCGATGGACCGATTCCGATTACCTGCGACAGCTGCCGGCGGATGCTCACGCTCACCGTCGATCCCGACCCGGCGGCTCCGCAGGACCGATGATCGCGCTGCGCGATGATCCCCGGAAGGACGATTTGGCATCCCGCGGCGCGTCACCTGGCGCTGTGTCGCCGCTTCGCCCTTCAGCCGTCCACCAACCATCAACCATCAACCATCAACCATCAACCCTTCAACCCTTCAACCCTTCAAACTTGGAAGACCCCATGAGATGGTTCGCAGCAATCTTCCTCGTGCTGGCGCTGGTGGCAGCGGTGTTCGGATTCGGCGTGGTCGGACCGTCCACATCGATCGCGAAGATCCTCTTCTTCCTGCTCCTCGTGATCTTCCTGGTCACCAGCGTATCGGGGTACACCAACGGGAGCCCGCGATAATCGCCATGAAGCAGCATGAATGAATCGGGTTTGGCGGCAATGCTCCGGGCTGCCCGCATCATCGCCGTGGTGGGCATGAAGGACGAGCACGATCCCCATGCCGCCGCGCATGCGATCCCCAGGCGCCTGCAGCAACTCGGTTACGATGTC
>JBDSMU010000137.1:0-4341 GCA_039915685.1 Gemmatimonadales bacterium
CGTCCGACCCGAAAAAGAGGTGGACGTTGAGCAGCTGAAACCTGCCATTTAGTCAGGCGGCGCAATCGGACCTACGATGAGGCGCCAGTCCCCCGGAATTGGAGGCCTGAACCACACAAATTCCTCACGCCACTTGCGTGGAGACTTGCCCTGGTTGTAGGTGGCGAACACCCGAGAGGTGTCCGATCCCATGGCGACCGCTTCGATGATCAACAGCGGAGCCCCACCCGCCGAAATGCCGTTGCGCGATCCCAGGCAGGTCGTGTCGATTCGAACGCTGGAGGCAGAACCGGCCTTCACGGTGCCGGCGGCATCGACCTCGCTGTACACCGGGAGACAAACCAAAACATCTGGCGTCGTCTGCATAACGTGGGGTCGGAACGCAAGGTATCTTGAGACAAGTTCACTCGGCGATGGCATCGCCAAAACCGGATTGACCGACCGTGTCGGTGGGACCAAGGCTCCTGGAGCGCATGCAGATCCAATGAATGCGATGACCGCGCGCCAAGTTGAAACCGGTTTCATTGGAAACACGCTCCACTGTGCATGGTATTGAAGTACGGGCTGTTAGGGTATCCCGCCGCAGCGTATACACTGTCATTTGGGTAGTCCGCTGTTCGTACGTGGTCCACGCCTTTCACTGCGTGACCCACCTCATGATAGATCATCCTCAGAACTGCTGCTTTTCCGAACGGTGTCTTCATGGCGTTGAGATGGCGGGGATCGACATGGATCGCCTGCGTTTTTGCACGTGTGCCGTCGGGATTGTTGTTCCAACTCTGTGCATCGTGCTGGTATCCATTCCCGGCGGGATCGACATAAAAAGAGTCCGTACGACCACGAAAAACGTAGCCGACTCGTGTCGCGAAATCGAACCAAACCCTCGCACTATCGCACTGTGCCCGTGCAATGGTATCCGTGATCAAGCTGGTGTTCTTGATGAACGGGTAAAGGCTGTCTTTGATCCGCGCCTCGTCCAGGGCTGTCAACGGTATCATACATTTCACGTCGACACGCGGATCACAAATGTGATCGTCCTTCGGCATGGTGTCGACCCGCGGCTCGTTCGGGCTGTCCGGCCCGAAATAGGGGCCGCCGCCCGTTGGATACTGGTCCGGCAACTCATCGCCTGAGGTCGGAATCCACTCGTCCCAGTAGTACGACACCGTGACACAATCATTTGTCCATGCATAGCTGCGTCCCGTCAACCTTCCACCAACATAGGTTGATGTCTCCCACTGGTCACAGTATTCTTGCGAGCCAAGGAAGTGGCGAATGGTGTAGCCCGCAAGGTTATAGGCGACATCTTGGATTACCGGCCGTCGATTCTCCCGATGCTGGTGGATGGCTGCGCGGATTGCGGCGCCCTGAACCCCGTTGCAAGTGAACAGCTCATGACCCGTCGCGTTGGGAACGCCAATGGTTCCGTATTCAGGCGAGCCGACACGCGGTACACAGCCGGCGCGAGCCATCGTCGCTCTTAACGTCTGGCTTTCCGACGACTCCCCCGAACCGGTGACATCCGAGGGATCCTTGGCCTCAGGCCCACAGCCTACCACTACGCTCAGACCAATAATCACTGCGAACGCCGCCTTCGACCACAGTGGATGCGTTACTCGCACGACGACCTCCTCATTTCAGGGACGTTTGGTAGGAACCAACGCCGCCGACGGACAGAATGGAACATTGGTACAAACCGCCGCGCACCTCACGGACGACGAGGGGGAGTCAAAGCGATTGGTCGGAAGACGCGAACTCTGCTCCATACCAAGCATGGGACTAGCAGGTTGGCGCTAAACCATCCTGCCCGCACCACCCGCCTCACCGCCCCACCCCCACCTCCACCCACATCATCCGATGGTCACTCAGGTAGTACCGCACATACTCGTTGAATACCTTCTGGCCTCTCCGCGTCCACAGATCCCGGAACACCACGGCGTCGAAGTCGAACACCCCGATGTTCACCAGCCACTTCTTTGTGGTCGCCGAGAGCAGCGCCACCTGGTCGTACCGGTTGTCCGACGCGATGCTCGACCCGGCCACGGTGGAATGCTCCGGGACCACCAGCCCGCGACTGGTGAGCGCGTCGTAGACTGCCCAGCGGCTCAAGCCGCTGCTCGGCACACTGAGGGGCTAAAGCCCCGCCCCCAGTCCCGCTTCAGCAGGTTGGTTCGTCCAGCCGTCGCCATAGCGAGGTGCGGCGCACGCCGCTCGACATCCGCCAGGGCGTCCGACCCGAAAAAGAGGTGGACGTTGAGCAGCTGAACCGACAACAGACTGTGCATCAGGGTGAAGGATCCAAGGTACGGCGATCTGTCAAAACCGGCAAATGGCGTGGAGGCAGACGTAGGGATATCCCTAGGTAGCCGAACCGAGGGCATCGCCGCTGGCGTTAGCGCCCCAGCATTCCCATATCAGACTGTGGGAAGCGCGTCATCTAACGCCTTGCGCTTTTTTGCTGCGAGGACAGGCGAGGCCACCGCGACGGATCTTCCCATGCCCAACGCGGGGATCAGCGAAGTCTGTGGTCCTCGTCCGGCCAGTCAGCTCATCAGTCCTTCCAGTATCCCGGTCGGCGTGACTTTGAGAAGCAGCACCTTAGGCTGCGACGGCGGAGCGGTCATGGGCTCATCACGTGTTCGCCCAAGGAAATTGACGTGGAGCTCCCGAGCGTCAGTGCGGATCCGCATGTCCTCGGGGACGATTCGGTCGCCAACAAGGAATGCATTGGTTGTGGTGTATCCCGAAGGATTCTTCAGCGCGACAACCACGTAGAAAAACGTACCGCTTCCGCCCGCATCCTGCGTAACCCAGAATGCGACGTCCTCCAGTCCGTCGCCGTTGAGATCTCCTTCTGCCTCACCGCCCAGGTAGCGGGTCGTGGCCTTGGCAGAGGAGTTCGGTATCGTCGCGCTCGAAACGCCGTCGACAAGTCTGATCAAAGCTCCGTTCACCATAAAAGATGCGTTCCTGCCATACATCGACGACTCCCCAGGGAGTTGGGCTGAGCTTTGGCTTTCCTCGGTCCGTTGCCCCGGTGAGCTACAGCCTCCGAATCCCAAAACCCCAAGGATGACCAGACCACAATGCGTCGCTCTTGTCGTGATGATCATGAAGTTATCGCGACAGCAATGCGTCGGACCTCGACACGGAGGATCTCAACCCCCGGCGCTGACCACGAGAGCGCTGGCGGCGTTCCCGCCAAAGCTTGTTCCTCAGTCTCAAACAAGAGAAAACCGAAGCCTTGGGCGTCGACGGGATCGACCCAATACCCGACTTCGAACCCCGGCGCTGCCGACACACGCGGCAAGACACTATTCGTGAATGCGGCGGCAGCAGCAGGAGCTTGTGCCGGATCGATCGTCAAACTTACGAGTGCCGCATACATAACGCTTCTCCCATTGCTTGGGGGCGAGTTGGTTCGCAAGGGAAGTGCATTCTGCCGACACTCGCCTCACCCGACTTCCTTCGCTTTCGATGCGCGGCGAATCTTTAGCAGTTTGTCTAGCGCCCCCGCCGTCCACACGCCAGCAAAAAGGATCATCGCACCGCTGCCCCAATAGAATTCGTCCGTGAGCACGAGGACGACGACCAAGGCTAGTCCAATAACGGCGAGTTGCTTTGCGGCAGGTAAATAGGGGTTCATACCGGTTCCTCCTTGAATCGCACAGGAAGCGTTTGGGCCGTTGCCCGTAAGAATCTGTTCTGGAATAAGCTACATCCAAGCACTTGGCCGCATAACGGCTTGCGGTTGTGCTGCGAGGCCAGGTGAGGCCGCCGCATTCCTCAATCGAGCATACATTGCGGCGGCCGAACCGCTTGGCCTCGACAGCAGCAAGCGCGGGTTAGCCGGCCGTCACCAGAGCCGCACTAGTGTGCTGGAGGATACGGATTTGAACATACTGTGACGGTCAAAAGAGCAAGCTCCTGATCATGGGACCAACTCGATACTTGCCGAGCGACTCCGTCGGCGCACCTGCCATCGATCGCGAACATGACCCGTGTTGCCAAGGTCAGGGGTAATCTGTTCGCGGCCTCATTCGATCGGACAAACCGCCAGCCCGCGACGGCGGCGCGGGTCGCGTCCCCGAACCGCGTGTAAGTAGACGCCTTAATGACGATCGATGATGAGTCGACGGAACCATCGGCCTGTATAGCGTACCTGACGTCGACTTGCCCAGAGATTCCAGCAGCCCAAAAGACAATCGGATACTTCGGCGGCGACACGGAATCCACCCACTCGAGCGTGAGTCGGGAACCGCACGTACGACGATTTAGGCTGCCTGACGCGTCGCACTCTGGTCGAAACTGCGGAGGACGGACAGAAGCTTGGGCACAACC
>JBDSMU010000008.1:0-4247 GCA_039915685.1 Gemmatimonadales bacterium
GCTCTCGATTTCGGGACTCCTGGCCAAGGCGATCGGATACACGCACAGCGACCAGTCGGTCAGCGCGTTGTTCGACTGATGACGGTGGCACGGAGGCAGGGATGGATCAGGTGACGCTCGCGGCCGAAAGCCGCACAATGACGGGCAAGGGCGCAGCGCGCTCGCTTCGCCGAGAGGGCAAGGTGCCTGCCGTGATGTACGGACACGGCCGCGACCCTATGGCGCTTTCGCTCGATGCTCGCACCCTGGGGCGCCTCCTCGAGCGCATCGGCGGTGAAACGGCGCTCATCGATGTCGCCGTTGATGGTGGCGCACCGGTCAAGGCGTTGGTTCGCGAAGTGCAGCGCAACCCGGTTCGCCGGGTGGACGTGATCCACCTCGATCTTTATGCCGTCGTCGCCGGCGAGCCGATCACCGTGGAAGTTGCCGTTCACGTGGTGGGCACCGCCGATGGCGTGCGCAATCATGGCGGCGTGCTCGAGCACATTCTGCACCGCCTCACGGTCAAGGTACTCCCGGGCGATATTCCTGAGCATATCGACGTTGACGTAACCGACCTCGCCGTCGGCGAATCGGTGCATGTGTCGGCGCTGAGCGTGCCGAAGGGTGAAATCCTCAATGACGGTGAGCTGTCGGTGGTCACAATCGTGGCTGCACGCGTCGAGGTCGCTCCGGTCGTCGAGGAAGACGCTTCCGCCGAGCCCGAGGTAATCAAGAAGGGCAAGGGCGAGGAAGCCGAGACCGCCGCCGAGTAAATGGCGCGAGCGATCGTCGGACTCGGCAACCCGGGGCCCGAGTACGAGCGCACGCGGCACAACGCGGGCTGGATGCTGATCGACCACCTCGTGGCACGGTGGGGTTTCACCCCGTTGCGCCGCGCCGATCAGGCCGTGGCCACCTCGGGGACGCTCAACAGCGTCCCCGTCCGTTTGGTGAAACCAGTGACGTACATGAATCGGAGCGGCGACGCCCTTAAAGGGCTGAGGTCGCCGACTTGGGATCCTGCGTCCGACTTGCTGGTGCTGGTGGATGACGTCTCACTCGCCCCTGGGCGGTTTCGCCTCCGCGGCGCTGGCACGGCCGGTGGGCACAACGGATTGCGCAGCATCGAGTCGGCACTCCGCCGCCAGGATTACCCGCGCCTGCGCATCGGAGTGGGCGCCAAGCCGCCGGAGTACGACGACCTCGCCGACTGGGTCCTGGGACGGATGACAACAGAAGAGCGCACTGCGCTCGACGATATTCTCGACCCCATGGCCGACGCGGTGGAATGCTGGGTCAGCGACGGGATCGAGACCGCCATGAACCGCCACAACCGTGGTGCCAATTGACATGACGGCACCGCGCCTGACGACCAACTTCACCCGGACCTTCCCGTGACGCTGTACCAACTCGCCCCGATCACCCCGTGGCTCGGCGGCGCCGGCTTGGCTGCTGCTCTCGCGCTCTTCATGTACCTCACGAAACAGCCCACCGGCACGCCGCGGATGCAGGAGATCGCCGGCCTCATCGAACGCGGGGCGATGACGTTCCTGAAGCGTCAGTACACCGTGCTCCTACCGGTGATGGTGGTGGTGGCGCTCGCACTCGCATGGGCAGTCGGGCCCTCGATCGGCATTGCGTTCGTGTTCGGCGGCTTCTGCTCGGCACTGGCCGGCTTTACCGGAATGCGCGCTGCCACCAAGACCAACGTGCGGACCACCGAAGCCGCGCGTACCCACGGATTGAGCCGGGCCCTCGAGGTTGCGTTCGACGGTGGCGCCGTGATGGGCCTCGCCGTCGCGTCACTCGGTCTCCTCGGCCTGGGTGTCGTGATGATGGTCGCGCTGCCCGACGCCGCAGCCGCCGAAGTTGCCGATGCGTTCCCTTGGTTCTCGGAAATCGTCGCGGGCTTTGCGATGGGTGCATCGAGCATCGCGCTGTTCGCGCGCGTCGGCGGCGGCATCTACACCAAGGCGGCCGACGTCGGCGCCGACCTGGTTGGCAAGGTCGAGGTCGGGATCCCAGAGGATGACCCCCGCAACCCCGCCACGATCGCGGACAACGTGGGTGACAATGTTGGTGACGTTGCCGGCATGGGCGCCGACATCTTCGAGAGCTACGTCGACGCTGTAGCAGCCGCGATCGCAATCGGCGCCACGCTCATCGCGATTCCCGCCGCCGACCGTGTGAACGCGGTGGGACTGCCGATCGGACTTGCTACAGCAGGTCTTGTCGCATCAGTGATCGGGATCGGCTCGATGCGGATCTTCAAGAACAGCTCCCCAGAGTGGGCGCTGCGCATCGTTCAGCTGCTCTCCGCCGTGCTCTTCCTCGGCGGCGCGTGGTACATGGCCGGTCAGTTCCAGGTGACCATGGACGGTGTGATCGCCAATACGTTCCCCGCGATCGCCGCGGGCACAGTGGCCGGCGCGTTGATCGGTTTGGTCACCGAGTTCTACACGGCGGGCGGACCGATCCGGCGAATCGCCGAAGCGTCGGAAACCGGTCCGGGCACCAACATCATCGCGGGTCTCGCGGTCGGCCTGCAGTCGGTCGCCGCGCCGCTGCTGCTGATCTGCCTCACCGTCTGGACGGCGCACCACTTCGCCGGCCTCTACGGCATCGCACTCGCGGCAGTTGGCATGCTGGGCACGGTCGGCATCACCATGACCGTCGATGCATACGGACCGATCGCTGACAACGCCGGCGGCATCTCCGAGATGAGCCATCTCGGGCCGGAAGTTCGCGCGATCACCGATCGACTCGACTCGCTCGGCAACACGACTGCGGCAATCGGAAAGGGTTTCGCGATCGGTTCCGCCGTGCTCACGGCAATCGCGCTGTTCTCTGCGTACGCGTCGTCGATCGCTGCACATGGTCGCGAAATCGACCTCAACATCCTGAATCCCATGGTGCAAATCGGCCTCTTCATCGGCGGTATCCTGCCGTTCCTCGTTGCGTCGATGACGATGACCGCTGTTGGGCGCGCCGCGCAGGCCGTGGTGGAAGAAGTGCGCCGGCAGTTCCGCGAAATCGTCGGGCTCATGGAAGGAACCGCGCCGGCTGACAGCGACAAATGCGTCGACATCGCCACCAAGGCTGCACTGCGCGAAATGGTCCTTCCCGGCCTTCTCGCCGTGACGGCGCCAGTCGCCGTCGGTGCGCTCCTCGGCGTCGATGCCCTGGGCGGCGTGCTGGCCGGCACCACCGTCAGCGGCGCCCTGCTGGCGCTCTTCATGGCCAACGCCGGCGGGGCGTGGGACAACGCCAAGAAGTACATCGAGGCCGGACATCACGGTGGCAAGGGCTCGGCCCCGCACATGGCAGCGGTGGTGGGCGACACCGTCGGCGATCCCTTCAAGGACACGTCGGGTCCGGGCATCTCAATCCTGATCAAGGTGACCGCTGTGGTGGCGCTGGTGTTTGCGCCGTGGTTTGCGAGCCTTGGACGGTAGGTTGTAGTCGGTAACTGGCGTGCGGCGTCCTGAGGCCTTCCTTCGCCGCCGGTTACAACTGGCGCCGGCCGGCTCGTCCGTCACGCGGCTCGTTCGCAGGCAAGTCCGTCACGCGGTCTCGGGCGTTGTGCATGGGCTCGCGGGTGCGCGACCCGCCGCTTGGTCGGACTTACTCCGCGCGCCTCGCTTCCCTCGTCGCCTTCCGCCGCTGCCGCCCGCTTCGCGGGCACGCAGCGGCACGGCTTCCCTCGGGAAGCGAATGGCTCATGCGGCGAGGGCGCGCGGAAGAGAAGTCCTCCCGCCGCAGCGCGCCGCGCACCCGCTTGGCCTGACCACTGAAATGCGCGAACCCCGATTGCGGCGAAGGACGTCTCCGGACACGAACGAACCCGTACGGCGGCGAGGGACTCGGGGTCCGGCAGAGGAGGCTCGGATCATACGGGTGCCGAATGGGCGGGCTTCCGAGCCGACGGTTGTCGGACTCCCCGCGCCCGAGACCGCGAGATGGAAACCGACGATGCCCAAGCCCCCGTTGGGCTACATTCAGCGCCGACGCAGCTAACGACCAACGACTAACGACTCTTTCACCACGCAGACCGCCATGCTCTCCTTAGGAATCGTCGGCCTCCCCAACGTCGGCAAATCCACCCTCTTCAACGCGCTCACCTCCGCCGGTGCGCTGGTCGCGAACTATCCGTTTGCGACCATCGAGCCGAACACTGGTGTGGTGGAAGTGCCTGATCCCCGCATTGCAGAAATTGCGAAGCTGATCAATCCGCAGCGCACCGTGCCTGCTACCGTGCAGTTCGT
>JBDSMU010000060.1:0-11040 GCA_039915685.1 Gemmatimonadales bacterium
GTGCCACACGCCATGAATGCCAGCGCCACGACGGTCATCCATGGGCGACTTGCCGGTGCCCGGTTCGGCCTGACCATGCGTATCTCCCCACGGAGTTCCAGATGCTCGAATGTGATGCCATCGGTCATGACTACTCCTCCGCTGGCCGCACACTCACTGTCCTCAAGGATATCACGTTTCGCGTCGAGGACGGCGGTTACGTCGCGATTGTCGGTCCCTCGGGTAGCGGCAAGACCACGCTGCTGGGATTGCTGGCCGGACTCGATCGCCCGACTCGCGGGCGGATCCTGCTCGAAGGCGACGACCTGGGCGAACTGGGCGAGGATGATCGCGCGCGACTACGCCGCACCAAGGTCGGGTTCGTCTTCCAGTCGTTCCAATTGATTCCTACTTTGACCGCGCGAGAGAACGTTCAGGTCCCACTTGAGCTCGCCGGTACCGACGGGGCCGCGCCGATAGCCCAGGACCTTCTTGACCGCGTCGGGCTCGGCGCACGGAGCCATCACTATCCGTCCCAGCTTTCGGGGGGTGAACAGCAGCGCGTTGCGCTCGCCCGCGCGTTCAGCACCCGCCCGCGGATTCTCTTCGCTGACGAACCCACCGGGAACCTCGACGCGGCGACCGGTGCGACGGTGGTCGAGTTGATGGAGGCGTTGAACGCTGAGTTCGGGACGACACTGGTACTGGTCACTCACGACCTCGACTTGGCCGCGCGAGCACGACGCACCATCCGCCTCGCCGACGGCGCCATCGCCTTCGACAGCGCCGCATGACCAGTACCGGATTCGTCCTGCGCATGGCGTGGCGCGAGGCCCGCTCGGCGCGGCGCCGGCTCGCGCTGCTCACCGCATCCGTGATGGCAGGTGTCGGCGCGCTGGTGGCCGTCAACTCCTTCACTGACAACCTCACCGTTTCGGTGGCCGAGCAGGCACAGGCGCTTCTGGGAGCCGACCTCGCCATTACGGGGCGCAAGCCGGTAAGCGAAGTGAAGGTGGCACAGCGACTCCTCGATTCGCTGCGGAGCACTGGTGGGGATTCTGTGGCCGTCGCATCGTCGGTGAACTTCGCCGCCATGGCCTACCTCCCGAAGAGCGGCGGTGCGCGCCTTGTCCAGCTGCGCAGCGTCGAGCCCGGATGGCCATTCTACGGAGCCGTCGAAACCTCGCCCGCGGCCATGTGGCCCCGGATTCAAGACGGCTCCGCGATCGTCGACCCGTCGCTCCTCACAGCGATTGGAGCGAAGGTGGGCGACACCTTGGCACTTGGCGAGGGCCGGTTCCCGATCATCGCAACGGTTATCAACGTGCCGGGCGATGTCGGTCTCCAGATGGCGCTTGGAGCGCGGGTCTTCATCAGCGGGTCAGGCCTTCCCAGCACCGGGCTGCTGGGTTTTGGCGCGCGGGTGCAACACGAGACATTCCTGCGTCTGCCCGCGACGATTGATCCTCAGGCCGTTGCGGCCAGCGCCGGACCGTTGCTTCGCGCGGAGCGAATGCGGGTGCGGACAGTGGCGGACGATCGCGACAACCTGACCGATGGTCTCACCCGGTTGGGCAACTATCTCGGGTTGGTCGCACTCGCGGCGCTGCTGCTCGGCGGACTCGGTGTCGCGAGTGCCGTACACGTTTTCATCCGACAGAAGCTCGACACGATCGCAATGCTGCGCTGCCTCGGCGCAACCAGCGGACAAGTATTCGCCATTCAATTGCTGCAGGCACTCGCGATGGGTCTTCTCGGATCGATCCTCGGTGCCTTGCTCGGCGTCGGCCTGCAACAGGTCATGCCGTTCGTACTTGAGGGCTTCCTCCCCGTGGGGGTGCGCGTGGTTCCGTCGGCCCGGGCGATCCTGATGGGCATCGGGCTGGGCGTCTGGACGGCCGGGGTGTACGCCCTGTTGCCCCTTCTCGGGGTGCGGGAGATTTCCCCGCTGGCCACACTGCGTCGTGACGCCGACCCTCCGCGACGGCGGCGTGATCCGGCACGTATCGCGGCCGCGCTTGTCCTCGCGTCCAGCGTCGTGACGCTCGCGTCGATCCAGGTCGGATCGTGGTGGCAGGGGATATGGTTTGCCGCCGCGATCGGTGGCGCGCTACTGGTGCTGTGGGTCGCGTCGCTCGCGGTGATCCGCGCCGCGCGGCGCTGGACACCCGCATCCTGGTCGTACGTGTGGCGGCAGGGGCTGGCGAACCTGCACCGACCCGCCAACCAGACGGTCACGGTCGTGGTGGCTCTTGGCTTCGGCGCGTTTCTGCTGACCACGCTCTTCACCGCGCAGTACAACCTCCTCCGCGAGTTCCGGATCGATGACGGCGGCCGAGCGAGGCCGAACCTGCTCCTCTTCGACATCCAGCAGGACCAACGGGACCTGGTGAGCGCAACAATCAGGCGTGAGGGCATCGCGCCCAACCCGTTCACGCCGATCGTGCCGATGCGCCTCGCCGAGGTGAACGGTCGGCCCGTGCGGGAGATCCTGGCGCGCGGCACCGTGGAAACGCCTGATTCCGTCGAGTCAGAAGAAGGTGGGCGGGACGGATCGCTCTGGGCATTTCGCCGGGAGTATCGATCCACCTATCGAACAGAGCTGGGAACGGCCGAGCGGGTCACGTCGGGCCGGTGGTTCGGCGCGAACGCCGGCGGGTCGGGACGCAACGCCGATGAGCCTGTCGAAATCTCCATGGAATCCGGGCTGGCCGAAGAACTTGGCGTGCAGCTCGATGCCCTGATCACGTGGGACGTGCAGGGTGTCTCGGTGTACAGCCGGCTCACCTCGCTGCGCGAGGTCAATTGGGCCCAGTTCGAGCCGAATTTCTTCGTGGTATTCGCACCGGGTGCGCTCGACGCTGCGCCCCAGAGTCTGGTGACGCTGGCGCGGGCACCCGACCCTGCCGCACGTGGTCGGGTCCAGCGAGTGCTCGCCGAGCGCGCCGCGAATGTTACGACTGTCGATCTCGGTGACGTGCAGCGCGCACTGGAGGCGGTGATCGACCGGATCGTCCTTGCCATCCGATTCATGGCGCTCTTCTCCCTCGTCACAGGGGCGGTGGTGCTGGTCGGGGCGATTGCCACCAGCCGGTGGCAGCGGGTGCGCGAGGGAACCTTGCTTCGCACGTTGGGCGCGACCCGCTGGCAGGTCCTCCGGATCATCAGCGTGGAGTATGCAGCGCTCGGCATCGCATCAGCCCTTGTCGCCACAGTGCTCGCATCTGCGGCGGGGTGGGCACTTGCGCGGCAGGTGTTCAGGGCGAACTTCGTGCTACCGGTTGTTCCGATGGTGCTGCTCGCCATCGGCTTGGTCGCCCTCACGACCATTGTCGGACTCTGGAATTCTTTTGACGTCCTCGAGCGTCCTCCTCTCGAGGTGCTGCGTGCCGAGTAGCCCGCTGCACACTCCCAATGCTCAGAGGTTTATGCAGATGATGCAATGTTCCCGTTCGGCCGCCTTGGTGCTGACGGCGCTCGCAATCGCGGGCTGCAACCGTTCCCGGCCAGCCACCACACCCGCACCGCGGGCGGGATCGCCGACCGCAGCGCCAGGCGACTCGTCGGCCCGTGGTGCGGCGTCCGCATCGCGGACTGCGCCGAAACCGTACAAGACGGTGATCACTGACAAGGCGATCACCGACAGCGGCGCGTTCACCGTCCACAAGGTCGCGGACAAGTGGTACTACGAGATCCCGCGCGAGATGATGGGTCGCGAGTTCCTCCTGGTCACGAGGATCGCACGCACCGCCTCCGGTATCGGCTACGGCGGTGAGGAAAACAACACCGATGTCGTTCGTTGGGAGCGCAGTGGTGATCGGATGTACCTGCGCCAGGTTTCGTACTCGACCGTGGCCGACACCAGCCAGCCGATCGCGCTGGCGGTGCGCAACAGCAATCTCGAGCCGATCGTGTACGGCTTCGATGTCGCGACCTACGGGAAGGACTCGAGCGTCGTGATCGACATCGGCAGCTTCTACGTGGCCGATGTCCCACTCCTCGGGATGGGCGCGACGGCCCGCACCACCTATCAGGTGCGCCGCCTCGACCCGAGCCGAACATTCATCACCTCGATCAAGTCGTTCCCGCGCAACACCGAGACCCGTGTGATGTTGACCTACGAGGCCGGCAAGCCACCCTCCAACGCGTCGACCGGTGCAATCACCCTCGAGATGAATCACTCGATGGTGCTCCTCCCCGAAACACCAATGATGGCACGGGTCGGCGATGAGCGAGTCGGCTACTTCTCGATCCAGCAGGTCGACTATGGCCGGGAGGAGCAGCGTTCGGTGGCCCGCCGGTACATCTCCCGCTGGCGGCTGGAGCCGAAGGACACGGCAGCGTTCCTGCGCGGCGAGCTGGTCGAGCCGATCAAGCCGATCATCTACTACATCGATCCGGCAACGCCGGTGAAATGGCGCAAGTACCTGATCCAGGGCGTCAACGACTGGCAAAAGGCGTTCGAGGCGGCCGGCTACAAGAATGCGATCATGGGCAAGATGCCCCCCACCGCGGCCGAGGACCCGGAGTTCTCGACCGAGGATGCGCGCTACAGCGTGATTCGCTACTTCGCATCGGACATCGAGAACGCATATGGCCCGTCGGTGACCGATCCCCGCAGCGGCGAGATCCTCGAGTCGCACATCGGGTGGTATCACAACGTGATGAACCTGCTCCGCAACTGGTACCTGATCCAGACCGCGGCGATCAACCCCCGCGCCCGCAGCGTCGATTTCGAGGACGACGTGATGGGCGAGCTGATCCGGTTTGTTTCCTCGCACGAAGTCGGCCACACCCTCGGCTTGCCGCACAACATGAAGGCCAGCTCCGCGTATCCGGTGGATTCGCTGCGGTCGCCGACGTTCACCGCCAAGTACGCCACCGCCCCATCCATCATGGACTACGCCCGCTTCAACTACGTGGCGCAGCCGGGCGATGGTAACGTCGCCATGAACCCGGGGATCGGCGTCTACGACAAGTATTCGATCTCGTGGGGCTACCGTCCGATCTTGTCGGCCCGCACGCCCGACCAGGAGAAGAAGACGCTCGATCAGTGGATCCGGGCGCACGAGGGCGACCCGATGTACCGTTTCGGCGATCCGTCGGGCACCGACCCGGGGTCGCAGACCGAGGACCTCGGTGACAACGGCGTGAAGGCGAGCGAGTATGGCATTGCCAACCTCAAGCGCATCATGCCGGAGCTGATGAAGTACAGCTACCATGAGGGCGCGGACTATTCGCAGCTTCGCGAGATGTACCTGCAGGTGGGCACGCAGTGGAACCGATACATGGGGCACGTCCTCACCAACATCGGCGGAGTCGACTGGACTCGGCGCAATGTCGACCAGGCCGGCGCGGCGTACACGACGGTAACCCGGGAGCGGCAACGCGATGCGGTACGCTTCCTGACGGTTCAGGCCCTGAACACCCCGCAGTGGATGATCGAGCAGCCGGTCCTCGACCGTATTGGCGTCCTCGGCACCACCGAACGGGTCAAGGGATGGATGGTGAGTGTGCTCAACCGGATGCTCGATGCATCTCGCATGGGGCGTCTGGTGGAGCTGCAGTCGCTCGGTATCGGCACATACTCGCTGCCCGAGTACCTGGCCGACGTCCGTAACGGAGTATGGACCGAGCTCGGCAATGGCAAGACTCCCGACGTCTACCGCCGCGCGCTGCAACGCGCGTGGATTGAGCGGATGGAGTACGTGATGACCCAGGAACCCACGCCGCCGACCCTGCCACCCGGATTCCGCGGTACGATCACACCGACTGCGGATATTTCGCTTTCGGACATGCGCGCACTCGTCAGGCAGGAACTAGCCGGCGTCCGTGCACGACTCCTTGCCGCGCGCAGTGGTGACGCCGTCACGCGGGCACACTACGCCGATGCAGCAATCCGCATCAAGCGTATCCTGGACCCAAACAGCTAAAGTCCCACCGAACAGGGTTTCATCGTCCGTGCAAACGGAGACCGGCATCCCCTCCGGGATGCCGGTCTTTGCGCAGCAGTCAGCCGTCACGGATCCCCGGATTAGCTTTATGGCTCACGACGAACTCCGGAGCCCTGCGAATGCTGCCGATCGACCTCACCGGAAAACGTGCCTTCGTCGCTGGTGTGGCTGACGACGGGGGCTTCGGTTTCGCCATTGCGAAGGCCCTGGCCGAGGCCGGGGCAACGGTTTGCGTGGGAACGTGGCCACCAGCGCTCGGAATTTTCGAAGCCCTGATCGAGCGTGGCAAGATGGCCGGGTCGCTGGAACTTGCCCGGGGCGGAACACTGAGTTTCGAGCGGATTTATCCGCTCGATGCCGCGTACGACACTATGGCTGACGTTCCCGAGGCGGTACGCGAAAACAAGCGGTACCGGGAACGTGGCGATTTCACCATAGCGGGGGTGATCGAGCGCCTTCGTGCCGACTTCGGTGCGCATCCCCTCGACATTGTGGTGCATTCACTCGCCAACGGGCCCGAGGTGCGCAAACCACTGCTCGACACCTCGCGTCGGGGATACCTCGAGGCCATCGGTGTCTCGGCGTACAGTAATGTCGCCTTCGTGCGAGAGCTGGGTGCGCTCATGCGACCGGGTGGCTGTTTCCTTTCGCTCACGTACCTGGCGGGCGAGCGCGTGATCCCCGGATACGGCGGCGGAATGTCGACGGCGAAGGCCGCCCTCGAAGCCGACACCCGAACTCTCGCGTTCGAGGCCGGGCGTCGGTTCGGCGTGCGGGTGAACACCATTTCTGCTGGACCGTACGCGTCGCGGGCTGCATCGGCGATCGGGTTCATCGACACGATGATCCAGTACACCACCGCCAACTCGCCGCTCACCCGCGATTTCGAGGCAAGCGACGTCGGGAACGCCGCAGCATTCCTCTGTTCACCCCTTGCAGCGGCCATTACCGGTTCCACGATGTATGTCGACAATGGCTACCACGCGATGGGGATGGCGGTGACTGACCTCCCCACCGACGGAGCACCGTGATGCACTGGAGCAACCAGTGACGGCCCGTCTCGCGGCGACCTTGGGTGCAGTGTTCGCGCTGATTGCGGTCGCGGCCGGCGCCTTCGGCGCGCACGCGCTGCGCAGCCGGCTTGAGCCGCGCGATCTCGAGATCTTCGAGACGGCCGTACGCTACCAGATGTACCATGCCTTCGCGCTCTTCGTGGCAGCGGCGTTGCTGCAGCGAGGACTGACGCAGGCAGGGACTGCCGCCTGGGCGTTCGTCGCAGGAATCGCGTTGTTCTCGGGCTCGCTGTACTTGATGGTATCTACCGGCGCCCGCTGGCTCGGCGCGGTCACGCCGCTGGGTGGCGTCGCATTCCTCGCTGGTTGGACACTGATCGCGCTGGCGGCCCGCAGGCTCTGACCAGATGCGACCCGTGACCGCCCTCCCGGTGCTCGAACGAATCGACCAAGCATTCCAAGCGGCGCCACCGGTTCCCTGCCGGGCGGGATGTACCGCGTGCTGTCACGGTCCTTTCGACATCTCGCCTGCTGACGCGCTGACCGTTGCCGAAGGCATGATGCTGCTCGACGATCGCACCCGGACGCGCCTCATCGATCACGCGAACGACGAGATCATCGCATTCCAGCGAGTTAGGCCCGACTGGAAGGCGCCGTATGCAGTGATGGCGCTCGGCGACGCCGACTTCGATGCGATTGCCGACATTCGTGCGGCCGCACCGTGCCCGGCGCTCGACACTTTCGGGGCGTGTGCGATCTACCGGCACCGCCCGTCAACGTGCCGGCTCATGGGCCGTGCATGGACCGCGGAGGACGGGGGGATGCTCGCCAACGCCTGTCCGATCCAGGATGCGTTTCCGGGCTATGCCGACATGCCAGCCGCGCCGATCCAGCTCGACAAAATAGAAGCTGCGCTCGAGCATCTTGATGCCCTATCTGCCAAACTTGGCTTCGTCACCACGACCGTGGCTGGCGCGATCATGGCGCGGGCAACCCTCGACCCATAGAGGCCATGACGCAGTTCGGGCCGGCGTCGCATCTCGGTGCCGGCCCTCGGCGTGCTCACGACTTCGATGCCTTCAGCTTGTCACCAAGGCCCATCCATCCACCACAGCCCGCGGTTGTACCAGAAGAGCAGGAAGAGCCCGAGGATCACGGTGGTGGCCAGCCCGAGCGAGAACGAGAAAACCCAGGTGAGCGCCTTGAGGTCGAACTTCAGGTGCATGTAAAAAGCCGCGACCAAGAAGAACTTGAGCGCCGAGAGCGCCAGCAGAAGCTCGACGAACCACGGGCCAAGCGACGTGGCCAAGGCGCCAGAGCTTTCGCGCAGCGACCCGAAGCAAGCTTCATAGAGCAGGACCTCTAGCGCGGTGAGCGCGAAGAGGATGACCGCGATCTGGATGTAGCGGCCGGCGCTTGCGTGCGCGTGGTCGAGATGCTCGCCGTGCGCGTCAGTCTGCAAAGCCATTGCTCAGCGCCCCAGGCTCATGAGGTAGACAACCGGGAAGATGATGATCCAGACCACGTCGACGAAGTGCCAGTACAGCGCTGACAGCTCGAGATTGAGTGCCTTGGCCGGGGTAATCCGCCCCTTGATCGCGTCCTTGAGCAGGGTGGCGAGCCAGAGCGTCCCGATGGCGACGTGCGTACCGTGGAACCCGGTCAGGGTGTAGAAGCTGGCCGAGAAGAGGTTGGTGGAGTAACCCAGCCCCTTGTGATAGAAATGCTGGAATTCGTAGACCTGCATCGCGACGAAGAAAATGCCGCAGAGCACTGTCAGAGAGAGCCAGAGGATCAGCTTTTTACGGTCACCTCGCTTGGCGCCGTCGAGCGCCATCACCACGAAGAACGACGAAAACAGCAGGATCGCCGTGCCGAATGTGACGAGCGGGACTTCGAACATGTCCTTCGGACCGGGACCGCCCACCGACGAGTCGCGGTAGATCAGGAATGTCGTGATGAGCGTGGCGAAGAAGAGGCACTCCGACCCGATGAAGGTCCACATCGCCAGCTTCCGATTGTCGATCGGCAGCGACGTGTGGTGGGCCTCGTGGGCGGGATGGGCGTCGTGATCAAGCACGGCGGACGTCATGGCCGCTTCCTCAGTGTTGCGGGGCGTGAGCGTCAACCGGCTCATACGCCCACTTGAAGATGCCGAAGACCATCAGGGCAAACCCTGCGATCGAAACCGGCGTGAACGGGAAGGCCCACGGACGGTGAACCATCAGCCCGACAAAGAACGTCAGCAAACCGACCGCCACGATCACCGGCCACCACGATGGTCCTGGCATGTGGATTCCCTTCCCGCTCACATGCACCGGCTCGGGCAGCCGCTCGACGCCCGCGGCGTCCTTCATCGCCCAGAGAGCGTCCTTCTCCGTGACCACTGGCTCTTCGGCGAAGTTGAACTCCTGCGGTGGCGACGAGATAGCCCATTCCAGCGTGGCACCACCCCATGGATCAGCGGGTGCGTCAGCCGGGCCGCGCCAGGTGCGGATGACATTCCAGATGAAGACCAGGATAGACAGCGCGAGGATGAACGCGCCGATCGTCTGCACCATGTTGAAGAGCTCGAAGCCGAGCCCTTCAGGGTAGGTGTACACCCGGCGCGGCATGCCCAAAAGGCCAACCCAGTGCATCGGCATAAAGGTGACATTGAAGCCGATCATCGACAGCCAGAAGTGCCACTTGCCGAGCCGGTCATCGAGCATCCGTCCGAACATCTTCGGCCACCAGTAGTAGGCGCCGGCTGTAAGGGCGAAGATCGAGCCACCGAAGAGCACGTAGTGAAAGTGGGCGACGACAAAGTAGGTGTCGGTCTGCTGCAGGTCCGCGGGTGCCACCGCGTGCATCACGCCTGACAAACCGCCGATAATGAACATCGCGATGAAGCCGAGGGCGAAGAGCATCGGGCTTTTCAGGTTGACCGACCCACCCCAGACCGTGCCGATCCAGTTGAAGATCTTCACGCCGGTCGGGACGGCGATCAGCATCGTCGCGAGCGAGAAGAAGGAGTCGGCCAGCGGACCCATGCCCGTCGCGAACATGTGGTGCGACCAGACACCGAAGCCGAGGAAGGCGATGAATGCGCCCGAAAAGACCATCGCGCTGTAGCCGAAGAGTGGCTTGCGCGAGAACACCGGGAGCACTTCGGAGACGATGCCGAAGGCGGGGAGGATCAGGATGTACACCTCGGGATGCCCGAACACCCAGAAGAGGTGCTGCCAGAGCATCGGGTCGCCACCGGCCGCGGTCACGAAGAACCCGCTGCCGAAGGTGCGGTCCGCCGTGAGCATCACCAACGCAATGGTGATCACCGGGAACGAGAGCAGGACCAGAACCTGGGTGATCAGCGTCATCCACACAAAGATCGGCATCCGCATCAACGTCATTCCGCGGGCGCGCATGTTGATGATCGTCGTGAAGAAGTTGACACCGGCGGCGATCGAGGCGATGCCCAGGATCTGCAGACCGATCGCCCAGAAGTCCATGTTCATGCCTGGCGCATACTGTCGGCTCGACAGCGGCGCGTAGCCGAACCATCCGCCATTGGGCGCGGCGGCGAACAGGAACGACGCGTTGAGGAAGAGCCCGCCCAGCATGAACACCCAGAGCGACATCGCGTTCAGCCGCGGGAAGGCCACGTCCCGGGCGCCGATCAGCAGCGGCACGAAGAAGTTGAAGAACATCGCGCTCAGCGGCATGACGGCAAGGAAGATCATCGTCGTGCCGTGCATCGTGAACAGCTGATTGTACATCTCGGCGCTCACCAGCGTCCCGTTGGGCGTGGCGAGCTGCGCCCGCATGATCAGCGCCTCGATCCCGCCGATCAGGAAGAAGATGAACGCCGAGGCGCCGTACATGATGCCGATCTTCTTGTGATCGACGGTGGTGAGCCATTCGACGACCGCGCTGCGGTGGTACACCGGCGCGTGTTCGAGTGCGGTGGTTGCCATGGAAGTGGGGTCCTCGCTCAGCGCTTGGTGCGGAGGTACGCGATGATCGCGTCGGCCTCGGCATCAGAGAGGGTGTAGCCCTTCATCGCCACGCCGGGCTTGATGTCCTGGGGATGCATGATCCAGCGCTTCAGGTTC
>JBDSMU010000076.1:0-8013 GCA_039915685.1 Gemmatimonadales bacterium
GAGCGCGGCGAACGTCGGACCGATGTCGATGGTGCTGACCACTCTGGTGACGCGCGACGGTGCCACGCCAGGAACCCGGAACAGAATCGGCACGCGGCGATCCTCGAGATTGGTCGTGCCATGCCCAGTCTCGCCGCCGGTGCTGCCCCAGATCCAGCCGGGCTTGAGAGACGTCGCCACCAGCCACTCCGTGTCGACCGGCAGTTGACGCCGCCAGCGTCCCGCTTCCGCGTCCTTCGCGCGGGCAGCTCGCAGGGTCCGCGGCGTATACACCGAGAGCACTCCGGGAAGTCGCCGAACCCTCGCCGCGATCGCCGCCGCCAGCGAATCAATGTCGACGCCACGATGTGCGAGGTCGACCGTGCGCGCCATGATCAGACCCGAGTACGAGACCGCGCCGGCATTCGTGCCAATGGTGTCGCGCCCCCATGCGTTCAGCGCCCTCACTTCGGCGCCGATCGACGCCCGCCCTCCCACGCCAGCCTCGGGATACTCCGTGACCCCGTGGTCGGAAGTCAGCGAGATCACAAGTTGGTCGAGCGGGACGCGCGTGGCCAGCGAATCAAGGAAGATTCCGAGCCATCGATCGACATTCAGGAGGTGGTCGTGAACCTCGCGCGACCCCGGGCCGTATCGGTGCCCGATGTTGTCGGTCGCCGAGAGCGAGATCGCAATCAGATCGGTGACGGCATCCACGCCCAGGCCGTTGGCACGCACCCCTGCCCAGGCCACATCGAGCGTGAGAGAGTCGATCAGGGTGTGACCCTCGAGCTCGACGGCGGCCGCCGCAGGATCGGTCGAAAGCACGTGTGGGAAGACGTACCGATTCCCAGCATGCTCGAATGGCCGGGCGTCGACCTCGAGGTAGTCGGCGGCTGGTCGCGACAATTTCCATGCGTGGCCGGCCAGGCGGGTGGCCGGTTCGCGGGCGTTCCACGCCGTGAGCCAGGGCGGCAAAGAATCCGCGTAGTAGCGACTCGTGGTGAAGGCTCCCTGGGAGTACCAGTACACCGGGACACGGGCACGCCCTATCGACATGATCGCGCCACGATCCTTGCGGGAAATCGAGAGGATGCGAGTCGCCGAATTGCGACGAACCATCCAATCCGCTAGTGTGGTCCCCCGGAATCGGAGCGGCGATGCGCCCGGGCCGTTCGTGCCGATGAGCGGCGAGGCCGGGTCGGAGACCCCAAGCTCGTTGGCAATGATCCCGGTGCTCGCAGGCGAGCGGCCGCTCAGCATGGTCGAATGTCCCGAGGCCGTGTTGGTCATGGCGTGGTCCTGCTCGCCATTGACGTAGAACACTCCCTCGCGGAGCAGCCATTTGAGGCCACCCCGGAACTGGGGTCGCCACCGTTCGAGGTAGTCGGGACGGAGTTGATCGATCACGAGGGACACCACCAGCCGCGGTGACGCCCAGGGTGCCTTGGCTGTGGGTGCAGTCGCCTGGGCGGCGGTGAGCAGAATCGGGAGAAGCAGGTTCCGGCTCCGACTTGGGTTTCCGGGAAGAATGCGTAACTTTAAGGATCCCCGTGATCGACAGACCTCGAAGGAGACCGGCCAGCGATGGAACGTAACACCCGACAGCGTGGTGCCATCCGACGTGCCCTCCAGCGGGCCGACCGTCCGCTGAGCACCAACGAGGTACTGTCCGCCGCCCGCGGTGAAGTCGGCGGGATCGGTATCGCGACCGTCTACCGGAACATCCGCGCCCTCCTCGACGAGGGATGGCTGATACCGGTCGAGCTCCCCGGCGAAGTGCCGCGCTACGAGCTCCACGGTAAGGGACACCATCATCACTTCCATTGCTCGCGCTGTGACCGGGTTTTCGAAGTGCCGGGCTGTGTCGACACGCTTCACCACCTCGTTCCCCGGGGCTTTGTCCTCGTGACCCACGAAGTCGTGCTCTACGGCACCTGCGCCGAGTGCGCGCGCTCCACCGGCACCTGACGCAAGGGTGCCGGGACTCGGCACGCTCTTTCCCGTTGTTCGTGGCGCGATCATTCTCGCCATCCTCCTCCTCATCGGTGTTGCCGTCGCATCGCGACTCGTCCCGCCGCATGTGGAGCGGGGCTCCGCGCGCGCAGCGCACATCGACGGCTGGCACGCGCGATTGCCCGGGCTGGTTGCATGGTTCCTGCTCATGCTTGCGCTGGCTCGGGGTGCGCTCCAGCTCCTGACATTTGTCGAGCCCGGCGAGCCACTGGAATCGGGACTGATCCAGGCGGTGCTCCTCGAGGGGACTTGGGGGATGAGCTGGATGCTGCAGACCGTTGCAGCCTTGACAGTGCTCGCGGGGTCGTGGTTGGTCCGTGGGCGCCACGCCGCCTCGTGGCGCCTGTTGGTGGTCGCAGCTGCCGTGATAGCGTGGACCCAGACCGGAATGGGTCATCCGACCGAAGAGATCTGGCCTGCATTCACCGGGCGCGTGGTCGACCTGCTGCACTTGGTCGGGGCCGGTCTCTGGCTTGGCACCCTCGCGATCCTCTCCCTGACCACCTTCCCGGTGCTTCGTGGCGCCGGGCGGATCGATGAGCTGGCCGGAGTAGTGCGGGGTTTCTCGATTCCGGCTAGAACCGGGGCGGCGTTGCTGGTCGCGTCGGGTGGGGTCGCCACGTGGCGGTACGTCGGCTCGTTCGGTGCGCTATTCAGCACGACCTACGGATTGCTGGTGGTCGGAAAGGTCGGCATCTTCGTGCTGATTGCTGCGGCGGGATGGTGGAATTGGCGGATCCTCACACCCGCACTGGTGGCAGCGAGCCCCGACGCGCCGGTCCGTCTGCGGCGAGCTGTGACGATTGAGCTCTCCATGGCCGCCATCGTCCTCGGATTGACCGCAGTGCTGACCGGCAGCAGCTTCCCGGCCACGCCCTGACGCTTCCCGTGCCGGCGGCATGTCACACCACAAGCGAGTGCAGCACGATGCCGACCTACACGTACGAAACCCGGCCGCCGGATCCGGAGACGCCGCGCCGGCGGTTCGAGTTGCGTCAATCGATCAACGACTCCGCGCTCTCGACTGACCCGGAAACGGGTGAACCGGTCGAACGTGTGATCACCGGCGGACAGGTTCCGCTCACGGCGTTGACCGGCGGCGTGGAGCCGACGATCACCGGTGGATGCGGACCTCGATGCGGCTGCGCCTGATGGCCGAAGTATTCGGGTGTCGGCGATGACTGCACCGCTCGGCATGGCGCTGCATCGTCTCGCGCGTCGGCATCGTGCCCAGCTGGCCCACCTGCTCGCCGCTCACGGCGTGCATGCCGGTCAGGACATGTTGCTCTGCGAGGTGTGGGAAGAGCCAGGATTGCGGCAGGCAGCGCTCGCCACCCGGCTCGGCGTGGAAGCCGCGACAATCACGCGTATGGTGCAGCGGCTCGAACGGGGCGGTCTCGTGGAGCGGCGCCGAGATCCGCACGATGGTCGGGTGTCGCGCATTCATCCTACGCCTCGATCCCGTCTCCTCGAAGCGGGTGTGCGCCACGCGTGGGCACAGCTAGAGGAAACGATGGTCAGCCAACTCGGTCCCGATGCGGATCTTCTCCGAGAGCTGGCTGACCTGGCTGCGGAGTCGCTGGCGGCGTTGAAGGAGTAAGGCCGATGAGCCACGTCCCACACGACGGGGCGCCGAGCGGTGCGCGTACGGTGTTGGCCGGCCAGCCGAAGAGCGCACTGCATGCAGAACCACACACCGCACCCTGACACGCTCCCATTCCGACGCGGGTCCAGAGTTTGGCTTGGCGTGGTGTCCACGCCGGATCGATCGCGTCGCGGCGCACATCTTCGCATCGGCAGATGATCGTGTCGGGAGCGGCCAAGTCGAGCAGCTCCGATCGAAGTTCAAATGCCGACTCCATGCGTGCGCCGAGCAGCCGCCCGTCATCGCGTGCGCGCAACAGCGTTGCGGACATCGCGCCGCGTTCATCGCCGGCCGCGGCGCGACCGGCGATCTCTCCTTCGGCAATTGCTGCTGCGTCTCCCTTCACTCCGGTACACTCGCCCGCGGCCCATACGCCAGGTACCGACGTGGCCTGCAAGTGGTCAACCGCAATGCGATCCGCCCGAACGGTGCATCCCAGAAGGCGAGCAACCTCGGTGTTGGGCACGAGCCCCGCTGCGCAGCCCAGCCAGGCGCACTCCAGGTTGCGTGATCCGCTTGCTGTGTGAACCTGGACACTGCGTAACCGGTCGCCGCCGAGCGCCGCAGTCACCCAGGCACCTGTGCGGTACGGCGTGCGGGCAAACGCCCAGCGGTAACGGAGCGCGTCGCGCAGCCGACTCGAATTCGTGAAGGCATGCAGAGCGAAACCCGCGACCCTGTGCCACGGCGTCTGTTCAGCAACGAGCACGAGGTGCGCGCCAGCATGGGCGAGCGCGGCTGCCACCGCGACAAGCAGCGGACCGGTCCCCGCCAGCACCACCCGCTTGCCGTGGAACGACGTGCCTCCCTTGAGCAGCGCCTGCAGGCCGCCAACGCCCGCTACCCCGGGGAGTGTCCACCCAGGGAACGGCAGAAACCGCTCGCGTGCTCCCGTCGCCAGAACGATCGCGGCGGTGTCGATCGCCACTGCTCCGTCGGTACCGTCGACCAGCAGCTGTCGCGGCGACACGGCATCGATCACCGTCGTGCTGGTGAGGACAGTGACCCCGGCGGATGCAACCCTCGCCAACAGCGCTCGCGGGACGCGTCCCAGTGCGCTCTCATCCCGATGCCGCCAAATCTGTCCGCCGGCCCTGGGCGACTGATCAACCACGACAACTCGCCGTCCCGCCTCAGCGGCAACGGCGGCCGCGGCGAGACCAGCAGGTCCGGCCCCGACCACAACTACGTCCACCTCTCGACGGCGCGGCGTCATCGTGTCGACTCGATGCGCATGCCGTCGCCCACCACCACGAGACACGCACGCTGCTCGGTACGACCATCGATGGTGACTCGGCATTCCATGCAGCTCCCCATGCCGCAGAGCGGTGCGCGCGGCGCGCCATGCAGGTCACGCCGGAATGCGACAACTCCTTCGTCGAGGAGCGCAGCCGCGACCGTGACACCAGCGGGCACGTCGCGCGTGGTACCGTTGATGACGACTGACACTACGCTGCTCATCCGAACGCCTCGTGCGCTGGCATCGCACGACACGGATCAAACGGGGCGATATCGAGTGGTGAGGCCGTGCCGATGATCGACGCAGCGATCAGGTCGGCGGTGCCTGGAGCCATGGTGATGCCAAGCCCCTCGTGTCCCGCGCCAATCCAGACACCGTCGATCGGCAACCATTTCCCGATAAGTGGCAGCGAATCGGGCGTGGCAGGGCGGAAACCAGTCCAGGTGCGCCACACGGCAGCGTTAGCGAGATCAGGAAGCATCGACGTTGCGCGCGCGAGCATTCGCCCGCACAGGTCGCGATTGATCGATGCATCGAATCCGACGAGCTCGCGGGATGAGCCGATCAACAACTGCCCGCCGGGCCTCGGCTGGACATTGAACGCCACCGACGCAGCGTCCATTCCGTGCGCGCTTGCGAGATACCCGAGCTCGACGAGCTGATGCCGCACCATCCCAGGTCGGCGATTGGTGATGACGAGGTGCCCCTTGCGAGGCACGATGGGCAGTGCGGGAATCAACCGTGTCGATCCAGTGCCAGCGGCGATCACAATCGCGCCCGCCGTCAGGACATTTCCGTCGGCCAGCGAGACCCGACCCGCGGCAATGGTTGCTACCGTGCCTTGGAGGTAGGTCGCCCCCGCCGCCTCCGCGCGCATCAGGAGGCCCCGGGCCGTGGCGGGCGGATAGCACACACCGTCGCCCGGAACCAACAGTGCGCCGGCCAGGTCGGCTCGGAGCGCGGGCTCGAGCGTGCCGAGCAACCGCGAGTCGATCACTTCGGCACCGACACCAGCCGCCGTGTATGCCGCTGCCCGCGCCCCTGCGATCGCGATCTCGTCATCGTTTGCCGCGAGCCACAGCGTGCCACACTGCTCGTACGACGGATCGACGGGGAGAGTGGGAAGAATCTCACCCCACCTCGTTCGCGAGTGCGCCGCGAGGTCACGCTGCGCGGCACTATCGTCCATCACCACGATGTGCCCCATTGCCGCACCGGTGCTGCCGCCCCCGCTGAATCCTTCCTCAACGATCGTGACACTCAATCCCGACTCGGCGAGTCGCATCGCGCACATCGCCCCGACCACTCCCGCACCGACGACGATCACGTCGGGACTTCCACTCACGTGATGCCACGCTGGAACGGATCGGCAGGATCGAACAGCAGTGTCGACCTCGCGGTCACGTAGGCGTGACCGAGGATCGACGGCACCAAGCCGTCGGGCGACTCTGTGAGCCAGCCTGTGAAGGTGGTGCCCAGGATGCCTTCCTGTACCCAACTCTCTCCCGCCTTGAGCTTACCACGCGCGTGCAATGCAGCCATCTTCGCCGATGTCCCGGTGCCGCACGGTGAGCGATCATAAGCGGCACCGGGACAAAGTACGAAGTTGCGGGAGTCGGCGCCGCCAACTGTGGGCGGGCCGAACAACTCGACGTGGTCAACCACCGCGCCATCGTCGCCCACGACACCTGCCGCCGCGAGCGCGTCCCGCACCTGCGTCGCGATCCGGAGCAGCTCGGCGCGATGCTCCAGTACAAGCGGGACGCCAGTAATCTCGGTCAGGAAGAACCAGTTGCCGCCCCACGCCACGTCGCCGCGAACCTCGCCGATGCCGGGCACCTGCACCGACACATCCTGGCGAAGCACCCGCGCCGGCACGTTGCGGATCGTCACTGCGCCCGAGCTCTCCAGCGTTGCACTCACCTGCCCCACCGGCGTGTCGAGGCGCACCTCCCCCGGCGTGATCCGACCGAGGTGTTCCAGGGTACGGACAACGCCGATGAACCCGTGACCGCACATGCCGAGATACGACGCGTCGTTGAAGAAGACAACGCCTGCCACCGAGTCGGAGCGTTCGGGAGGAGTGAGCAGTGCGCCCACGATGGCATCGTGACCGCGCGGCTCAAGCACCACAGCGCGGCGAAGGTGGTCCTGATCGCGCTGCATCGATGACCGGCGCTCGACCATCGTGGTACCGGACGGCTCAGGCCATCCGTTGATCACCACACGGGTTGGCTCGCCCGCCGTGTGGGAGTCGACGACCTCGATCCGGTCGACCGCGTTCATGCCGCGGCTGGCCGGTTGCCGAGGCACTCTCCGATCGTCGCCAGCGCCATTTCGCGTTCGGCACCCTCGAGTTGCATGCGGGGAGCGCGAACTCGTTCGCTACCCAGGCCAGCTTCTTCCTGCGCGAGCTTGATCAGTTGTACAAACTTGGGAACGGTGTCGAGGCGGAGCAGCGGCAGGAACCAGTTGTACAGTTCGCGCGCCTCGCGCATACGGCCGGCGCGGGCATGCTCGAAGAGCATCACCGATTCATCGGGCAGCGCATTGACCAGGCCCGCAACCCAGCCGACGGCCCCTGCGGCCACACCCTCCACAATGGCATCATCGAGTCCGACCAGGATCGAGAGCCGATTCCCCAGCAGAGCGCGGATCGCAGTGATCCGGCGGATGTCGCCGCTTGATTCCTTCACTGCCTGGAGGTTGCTGCATTCCTGCGCGAGAAGACGCACCTGCTCAGGCAGGAAATCGATGCCGTAGGCAATCGGATTGTTGTACAGGAGGCATGAGAGTGACGTGGCCGACATCACCGTGGTCACGTGCGCACGGGTTTCCCGCCAGTCGCCCTGGTACACGTACGGCGGGAGCACCATGAGGCCGCGACATCCGACGTCTGAGGCGGCGCGGGCGAGTGCCGTTGCGTCGTCGGTCGAGAGCGACGCAATCCCGGCGACAACCGGCACCCGATCTCCCACTGAAGCAACACAGGTCGCGAGCACAGCCACCTTCTCCTCGAAGGTGAGTGTGGCGCCTTCGCCAAGCGAACCGAGCGGAATCAGGCCGGTACAGCCCGAGGCGATCAGGCGGCGGGCATGTCCCGAAAGAAACTCGTGGTCGACCGAACCGTCGA
>JBDSMU010000080.1:0-7845 GCA_039915685.1 Gemmatimonadales bacterium
AACGGCGCGCGAATCGTTGCATTCGCGAGCTGTTTGCGCGCCGAGGCCAACCGGCTCCGGGCGTCGGCCGCCATCGCTCCCGCGGCAACGGCTTGGCTGCGGACTGCCTCAAGATCGCGCTCGGCGATCGCCCCGGCCGCATTGAGCGTCGTTGCCCGTTCGGCATTGCGAGTAGCGACCGTGGCCGCAGCCTCCGCGCTCTGGAGCTGCGAAGCGGCGCTGCGCGCCATGTCGGTGAGCACCGTCGCGTCGATGCGTGCGAGCACTTGGCCAGCACCCACCACCGCACCCTCATCGATCAGCATCTGTACCACCGTTCCCGCGACCTGTGCGCGGAGTTGCGCCACTCGCTTCGCGTCGAGCGTGCCGGAGAGCGATGGTCCGCTTTCGACGAGCCCGGAATCGACGATGGTGACGTGATCAGCGGTCACGCTGATGGCAACCACAGCGGCCGCTGAATCGACGGCGGCATTGCTATCGCCGCCTCCGCACCCTGCCACGAGCAGGGATACCAGCGTCGTCACGGTGGTGGTGGACAGGGATCGCACCTTGGGCATCGAGCGCTCGTCGGATCGCGTGATGGTTGACAGCATGGCTCAGTAGGCTCCGGGCACGGTCACACCCGCAAATGGAAGGTCCCGCAACAGCGCCGCGCGAACCCGCGCGACCTGCAGGTCACGGGCTGCCTGCGCCCGGTTGGCCTCGGCCTGCTGCAACAGCAGCCGGGAATCGGAAAGTTCGGTCTGGGTCGAGATGCCCTCGCGATAGCGCACCTCGGCAATGGCAAATGCGCGAGCAGCCTGCTCCGCCGTGCCGCTGCTCGCCTGCCACGCCGCTTCGGCCGCCTCCAGCACGGTGCGCGCATCCACAGATTCACGGGTCGCAAGTTCACGGGCTTGGCGGAGTCGGAGCGCCGCCTCGTCGCGTGCTGCCTCCGCGGCCATCACGTCGGCGCGGGTGCGACCACCGGTGAAGATCGGCACGTCGAGTCGCACGCTGACGGCGGCGTCGGTGACGAAGTTGTCGATCGCGAACACCCGCTCCGGGAAGGCGATGCGCGCGTAGCTGCCGGACACATTGAGCGTGGGGAGTCGGCCCCCACGCGCCGAGGAGAGAAGCGCATCGGCAGCACGCAGCGCGGCGTCGGCTTGGCGCACCGGTGCTCGTTGGTCGATCGCGGTGTCGCCTCCCGCCACCGCGGCGGCGAATGGCGGCAGCGGCACCGCACTGGTGTCGCTGAGCGGCGTGACGAGTTCGACGTCGGTGCCGGCCGGAAGGTCCAGCAACTGGCGCAGTCGGAGCACCGCCAAGGTGCGCGAGGCCCGGCGCTGGATCACGACCGGGCGCTGGTTGTCCCGGGTCACCGTGGCGCGAAGCAGGTCGAACTCTGCGGCGTTGCCGACTTCACGGGCGAGACGGGTATCCTCGAACGCGCGTGCCGACTGCGCGAGCGTCGAGTCGGCGATCTCGAGCAGGCGTGCAGCAAGCTGCGCATCGAAGTACGCCTGCGTCATCTCGACCACCGCCGCGGTGCGCGCCGCGTCGAGCGCGATCTCGGCGCGCTGGCGCGCGGCCGCAGCGGCGCGGCGTTGCCCACCGAGCCGGGCGTTGAACAGCACCTGTGACCCGGACACCATCAGGTTGTACGTGTTGGGCCGACCGAACGGCAGGTTCGAGAAATCGAATCCGCTTCCGTTGGCAGCGCAGTCGAGTCCGCGTTCCAGCGAGTCGAGACGCTCCCCAAGCGGTAGCGAGGGGTTCGGCAAAAAGCGGCCGCATCCCGTGGGCGCCGGAATCGAATCGGTGCTGCCGCCGTCGAACGCCGAGAACTGGCTCGCCAAGGTGCGGGTGTAGGTCGCGGCGCCGTTCAGCTGTGGCAGGTAACTGCTTCGTGCCCGGATCTCGTCGGCGCGTGCCCGTAACACCCCCGCTCGAGCGATACCCACCGTCTCGCTCGCCGAATCGGCACGGGCCAGTGCGGCGGCGAGCGTCAAACGAACAGGCGCTGGTCCCTGCGCGGGAAGGGCGGGCGCGAGCAGCAGGGCGAACAGCACGGCATAGCGCAACGCACGCATCAGGCGGACTCCGGCGCGCCGAGCGCGCGAAGGATCAGGTCGACGAACATTGCGATCACCTGCGGTACGCTGAGGGGATGATGCGGCGGCATGATGTCGCGGGTCATCGCATCCATGAACACGGCGTTCATCAGCATCACCGTTGCGGGCTCGATCGCCCCGCAGTGGCCAAGCAGGTCCGATTCGCGAGCAGCGTCCAGATAGCGACTGCAATCGGCGAACGCGGCCACGCCCCCCTCGCACAGCGTTGGCGCCAGTTCGGGACGTTCATCGAGTTCGGCAAGGCACGATCGCATCACACCGCGGCGGGCCGAGATGGAAGCGTGCTGGGCTAGCGCCCAGGCCGTCAATTCCGCGCGGACCCGCCGCGGCGTGACGGGGAGAGGAGCCGGCGGGGTGTCGGTCGAGGTCGCCTGAATCGCCTCAAGGAGGAGTGCTTCCTTCGAGCCGAACTGCCTGAAAATTGTGACCTCGTTGACACCAGCCGCCTCGGCGATCCGCCGGGTGGTGGTGCCACGCCAGCCGTGGTCGGCATAGAGCCGGGCGGTGACGTCGAGGAGTGCGTCGCGTGTGGACATGGGGGCACACACTAATACCAGACGATTCGGCGTGCAAGTACCTGCTTGCAAACCGCCTCCCCGCAAATCACTATACCGGGCTAAATTTCCGGGTTGTCTCCTTTTTCCGGATCCGGCCCCGAAATGTGGCAGCGAGAATATCACGCCTGGGAGAGCCCCAACCTCCTTGGTCGCAAGATGGATCTGCTCGTCCTCGGCCACGCCGGGGCGCGAATGCTGGTCTTCCCGACTTCGATGGGGAATTGTACTGAGTGGGATGACCGCCGAATGCCTGAGATGCTCGGCGAGTCGATTCGGCAGGGTTGGCTGCAGCTGTACTGCGTCACCAGCGCGTCGGATCAGGGTTGGTATGACGACCACGCTCCGATGCCCGAGCGGGCGGTTTGGCAGGACCGGTACGACCAATATCTGTATCACGAGGTGTTGCCGTTCATGAGGGAGCGGAACGACAATCCCTTCCTGATCACCGCGGGTGCGTCGTTCGGCGGATACCACGCCCTCAACTTCGCCCTGCGACACCCCGAGGAAGTGGGGCGCGTGCTCGCGATGAGCGCCATGGTGGACGTCAGGCGGCTGACGCACGGCTGGTCCGACGAGTTGACCTACCGCCACAACCCGGCGGAGTTCATGCGCTGGGAGCACGACCCCGCCCGGCTCGAGGCGATTCGCCGCATGGACATCGTCCTTGCGATCGGCGAAGATGATCCGCTCTGCCAGAGCAATCGCGACTTTTCGGCCATGCTCTGGCAACACGGCATCGGCAACGCACTGCGAGTATGGAAGGGCTGGTCCCACGACTGGCCGTACTGGGAAGACATGGTGCGGCTCTACACTGCCGGACACGACTGAGGATGACATGAGCAAGAACAGCAGCGCGCCGCGGCGCATTGGCCTGATGGTGGGACGCGAATGGTCCTGGCCCCCCGCGTTCATCGAGGAAGTTGCCCGTCGCGACATGGGCGTGGTGGCGGAGTTTGTCCAGCTCGGCGCACCCCGCCTCGACGACGAAATCCCGTACGACGTGGTGATCGATCGGATCTCCCACGAGGTACCGTTCTACCGCGCATGGCTCAAGCACGCGCTGGTGCAGGGCGTGCGAGTGATCAACAATCCGTTGATGTGGACCGCCGACGACAAGTTTTTCGGCGCCACCCTGGCGGAGGCCAATGGCATCCGCTCACCGCGCACCGTGGTGCTCCCCAACAAGGAGTACATTCCGGGCATCAACCACGACGAGTCGCTGCGCAACATGGTGTACCCACTCGACTGGCAGGGCGTGATCGATCATGTCGGTCTCCCCTGCATCCTCAAGGACGCGCACGGCGGCGGGTGGCGCGACGTGTATGTCTGCCAGACGATCGAGGAGCTGCTCTATCAGTATGACCGCTCCGCCCTGCTGACCATGATCGTACAGGAGTTCATCGAGTGGGATGAGTTCATTCGGTGCATCTGCATCGGCCGCGAACACATCGCGCCGATCAAGTACGACCCGAAGAACCGCAAGTACCACGACAGCGAAGATTACCTGTCGCCCGAAATGCGTGAGACGATCATTTCGCAATCCCGGACGCTCTGCCGTGCGCTCGGCTACGACATGAACTCGGTGGAATGGGCTGTTCGCGATGGCATTCCGTACGCCATCGACTTCATGAACCCGGCCCCCGACTTCGACGTCAACTCGCTGGGCCAGAAGTGGTTCGATTGGGCAGTCCAGACCATGGCCGATGTGTCGATCGAGATGGCCCTCGAGGACCGCACAGCCCCCAAGCCCAATGCGCCAGGCCTCTTCCGGGGTCATGGGACGAACGGGTGAGCAACACCGACCCCATTGCGGCGTGGCATGCGCTGCTCGACGGTCCCCTGGGCCTCGAGTCGGCGGAGTGGATCGAGGCAAGGCAGCTCGCACGTGGTCTCGCGTTCGGGGACCGCGCGCTCTCGATCGTCACTCGTCCGCGCTTCATGGACACTGCCGGCTATGACACCCTGCGTCTGGCGTCGCGCGCGCTCCTTGGGGCGTTTCGCACCGCCGGCGACGCCGCCGCCACCGACCCCGCGTTCCGGGCTCAGTTCAAGCTGGCCGACTGGGAAGAGACACTCCTCGATGGGTCGCCTGCGCTCCACGTCGGGTCGCCCTTTTCGCGCCTCGATGCGTTCATCGACCCCGACGACGGCATCGCGCGAATCACCGAGTACAACGCCGAGACACCGGCCGGGGCGGCGTACACTGACGCGCTGAGTGAGATATTCCTCGATGCGCCGGTGATGCGCCGATTCATCGAAGACTGGACCGTCCGGCCGTTGCCCACCCTGCACATCGTGCTCGGCGTTCTCCTCGAGAGCTGGCACCGCTTCCGCGGAGTGCGAAGCCTCCCGAACGTCGCGATCGTCGACTGGGATGATGTGCCGACACTGAGCGAGTTCGCCCTTTGCCGCGACTACTTCGACGCGGCGGGGGTACCGTGCGTGATCACCACGCCCGGCGCTCTGACCTATGACGGCGGCATCCTGCGTGACGCCGACGGCATGCGCATCGACGTGATTTACAAGCGCGTCCTGATCCATGAACTAATTGCCGAGGGCGGCCTCGACCATCCGATGGTTCGCGCGGTGCGCGACGGCGCGGTGTGCATGGTCAACCCGTTCCACTGCAAGCCCCTCCACAAGAAGGCCTCGCTCGCAGTGCTCTCCGATGAGCGCAATGCCGACCTGTTCAGCGCCGAGGAAATGCGGGCTATCGCGACCCATGTGCCGTGGACTCGCGTGATCGAGGAGCGCACCACGACGGCGGATGGGCGGCCGGTCGACCTCGTGCCGCACATCCTTGGCGGTCGGGACCGCTTGGTGCTGAAGCCCAACGACGATTACGGTGGTGCGGGGATCGTGCTCGGTTGGGAAGTGGACGACGCAACATGGGAGCGATCGGTGCTCCAGGCACTCGATGCACCAAGCATCGTGCAGGAGCGTATTGCGCTGCCGACGGAGTTGTTCCCCGCGATCCAGGACGGTCAGATGGTGTTCGATGACCGGATCGTTGACACCGCACCATTCTGCTGGCAGGGAAGCTTCATGGACGGCTTGCTCACGCGGATCTCGACCTCGACGCTGGTGAACGTGACCGCCGGTGGCGGTTCCACCATCCCCTCCTTCATAGTGGAGCCCCGATGAAGCCACCAAGCTTGACCATCGGGATCGAGGAGGAATATCAGATCATCGATCCCGAGACCCGGGAGCTGCGCAGCTACATCACCGAGATCCTGCAGGAAGACTCTGTCCTGCTCGGCGAGGTGAAACCGGAGCTGCACCAATCGATGGTCGAGGTTGGCACCAACATCTGTCACTCGCCGGCCGAGGCCCGCGCCGAGCTGGTGCGGCTGCGCACCCTGGTGATGACACTCGCGGCGCGGCGCGGGCTCGTGATCGCCGCTGCCGGCACGCACCCGTTCTCCTCGTGGATTGACCAGGAGATCACGCCGCTTGAGCGCTACATCGGAGTCAAAGAGGACCTGCAGGAGCTGGCGCAGTCGCTCCTGATCTTTGGCACCCACGTCCACATCGGCGTCGAGGACCCTGAGTTCCGCATCGACGCCATGAACGTCTGCCGCTACTTCATGCCGCACGTACTCGCACTCTCGACATCATCGCCGTTCTGGATGGGCCGCAACACGGGGCTCAAGTCGTACCGGAGCGTCGTGTTCAAATCGTTCCCGCGCACCGGCATGCCCCGTACCATGACGGGATGGGCCGATTACGAAGAGTATGTCGCGGTCATGGTCGCCACCGGATCGATGCCCGATGCCAGCAAGCTCTGGTGGGATGTCCGGCCGCACCACAAGTTCCCCACCGTCGAGTTCCGGATCTGCGACGTCTGCACTCGGGTCGACGAGGCGGTTTGCATCGCCGCAATTTTTCAGGCGATCATCGCCAAGATCTGGAAGCTCCGTCGCGACAACATGACCTTCCGGCAGTACTCGCCCAATCTGATCGAGGAAAACAAGTGGCGGGCAACACGATACGGCCTCGACGGGAACCTCATCGACTTCGGTCGCGGAACCCAGCTGCCCGCGCGGGAGTTGATCGTGGAGCTGCTGGAATGGTTCATCGACGATGTGGTGGACGAATTGGGGAGTCGTGAACAGGTGAACTACGCATACCGCATCCTGCGCGAAGGCACGAGCGCCGATCGTCAGCTCGCCGTCTTCCGGGAAACGGGTGATCTCAAGGACGTTGTCGACCTCCTCGTCCGCGAAACCGCTGAGGGTGTAATCTGATGCCGAACCGCCGTCCATTGATTGGTGTCACTACCCAGACGCTCCACGCCATTGAGGGCATCCCCGCCGAGCTGCCGGTGTCGTGGGTGATGAACCAGCGCTACGTCCACGCGGTGATGGCAGCGGGCGGCGTACCGGTGCTCGTCCCGTTGCTTGCCGAGGACCCCGCCACGCTGCGCGAGATCTACGAACGACTCGATGGCGTGCTCGTCCCGGGCGGCGTCGACATCGACCCCGCCTATTACCGCGCAGGGCGTCACGAACGTCTTGGACAACTCGATCCCGCCCGCGACACCTCGGAACTCGTGCTCACCCGCTGGGCGGTCAAGGATGGCAAACCGTTCCTCGGCCTCTGTCGTGGCCTGCAGGTGCTCAATGTCGCACTGGGCGGGACTCTTTGGCAGGATCTCGAGGAGGAACGTCCCGAGTCCCTGAAGCACGATTACTTCCCGAATGCCGGATGGGCCCGTGACCACCTCGCCCACCCCGTCGAGGTGACCAGCGAAACCCGCCTCGCTGACGCGCTCGGTGCCGGCGCGCTGCACGTCAACTCGATGCATCATCAGGGTATCCACGAACTCGGTTATCGCCTCCGGCCGACCGCGTATTCACCTGACGGACTCATCGAGGCCGCCGAGGTCACCGACGGCGGCTTCGCACTCGGCGTGCAGTGGCACCCCGAAATGTTCACTGATGGGGATCGGTCGATCGGGGTGTTCACGGCGTTTGTGGATGCAGCGGGCGGAGCGAGCAGACTGGCTTAGGCTTGTCGCATTTTACGTTCCGCGTGAACGCGGGTGCCGCATGAAATGCGGCACCTGTGGGGGCATCCCGCATCAACTCTCAACCTCTCAACCTCTCAACCTCTCAACCTCTCAACCTCTCAACCTCTCAACCTCTCAACCTCTCAACCTCTCAACCTCT